>DATLGW010000058.1:0-2270 GCA_035540315.1 Burkholderiaceae bacterium
GCTCGTCGCCGATGCGGCGATCCGGCTTTCGATCGCCATCGCAAGCTTTTCGACCAACGCCTCGGTGCTGCGCTTGCCGGTCTCGGGCCGCGCCGCGGCAGGATTGCCGAAATAGCCGAGCGGCGTCTTGCGACGCGCATGCGCGCCGCCCTGACGCCACTCCGCGAGATCGGCGGGGCCGTAATCGGTCGACAGAAGGCTCGTCAGGAAGTGGTCGCGAACCAGGCTGCCGCAGTAGCACATCATCGTCGACGTTTCCACCTCGCCCGCGTGAATATCCAGTCCGCCGACCGGGCGGACCGCAGGCTTGTACAGCACCAGATGAGGATCGTCTGCCGCGAGCCCGATCCGCGCCGCCAGGTCCCGATCGGTGACGAAGCCGATTCTCATACCGGTGCGATTCGCGCCCTCCACCACGCCGCGGAAGATCGTCAGGTTGTGCGACGGATCGCCATGGCCGCTGAAGCAGAAGACACGCGAGAAGCCGTCGCGCCGGACGCTGGCGAACACGTCGGCCATCAACTCGATCATCACCTCCGGTCGCACCGTGTACGAAGCCGGAAAGCTCGCCGACACCTGATTGACGCCCCAGTAATACGGCGGAACGATCAGCGCTTCGATGTTCCGGTCGGCCAGACGGCGCTTCAGCTGCTGCAGGCGGGCCGACGGGACGTAGACGTCGGTCCCGGCCGGCAGATGCGGGCCGTGCTGCTCGATGACGCCGAAGGCCCACAGCAGTACCGCGCCGCGCTGCGCCGCCTGCTCGACCTCCTGCCAAGTCATCTCTGCGATCGTATCGGCAAAAACGTCGACCTTTTGCCCGACTCGCGTATTCGTCATCCCCGGCAGCCTCCTGAAGCTCGAGCGGAACACATGCGATCGGCAATGCATGCGCAGTGATTGGAGTGTAGCGGGCGTGCCGGTGGGCAACAATTGCCCGATCGCATCGAGCGCGGCTCGTCGATGTCGAGCGTCCGGATCGACGCTACTGTGGATCATCCGGGTTGTCCGCCGCTGGCGTGCCGCTATCGTCGCAGCTTCAGTCGACACGAAACGGCTTGCGAAATGAAGGCGATTGCAGCGGCGGTGTGGGTTGTCGTGATGTCGACGGGCTGCGCCGTCGCTTCAGTCGCAGGCACTGCGATCTCGACGACGGTGGGAGTGGCCGGAACGGTGGTCGAAACCGGCGTCGGAGTCACTGGGGCGGTCGTTCGCGGCGTTGCGAACGCCGTCTCGTCCGAATGAGTCGGTCTTCGGTTCCCTTCAGAACAACGCTCGGACCACGAGCTGCCCTCCCAACAGCGTCACCGCAATGTAGAACAGCCTGCGAAACGGTTTCGCCTCGAGCCGGTGCCGCAGGCGCTGTCCCGCCATCATCCCGATCGCAGCCGGCACGAGCGCGGCCATCGACTGCTGCACCGAAGCCACCGACAGATGGCCGTCCCCGGCCAAGCCGATCCCGAGCGCGACCGTGGAAACGGTGAAGGAAAGTCCCATCGCCTGCACGAGCGCATCGCGCGCCAAGCCGGTCGCCTGCAGGTACGGCACTGCCGGCAGCACGAAAATTCCCGTGGCTCCGGTGACCAGTCCGGTGCCGAGTCCGACCGCCGGAGAAAGCCATGGCTCCTGGTTCGGGGACACCTTGAGCTCGATCGACCCGAGTCCCAGCGCGCCATAGACCACCAGCACCGCGCCCAGCGCCAGCGTGACGTGCGCCGAGTCCAAGCGACTCATCAGACCGACCCCGAGGACGGTGGCGAGCGACGCGGCAACCAGCATCGGCCAGAACCGCCGCACGAGCGGCCACAGGTGCCCGCCCGCCAGCATCTGCCAAACGTTCGTGGCCAACGACGGGATCAGCACCATCGCGGCGGCTTCGGGGGGCGCCATCAGAAGCGCGAGCAGTCCCATCGCCACCGTCGGCAACCCCAGGCCGACCAGACCCTTCGCGGCGCCGGCCACCAGGAACACGGCCCACACGGTCCAACCGACATCGAACGGCGTCAACATCATGGGCGCCGAGCATGCGATGGAGTCCCCCGCGGCACAATGCGAAATCGGTGAACCGAGCGTTCGGCTTTGCCGAAGGCTCCAGACGGAGGCAATGCGAATGCGCTTCGACTTCCAGGACCTGCGCCTGATCGTTGCGGTGGCCGAATGCTGCAGCATCACGGCAGGCGCCCGCCGAGCGCACTTGTCGCTTCCGGCGGCAAGCGCCAGGATCCGCTCGCTCGAAACGGCGCTGGACGTACCGCTGCTCGAGCGCCGGG
>DATLGW010000059.1:0-13094 GCA_035540315.1 Burkholderiaceae bacterium
GCACCAGGTCGTGCGGCGCGAGCGCATCGCGGCGGAACTCCCGGATCGGCAGCGCGACCAGCCGACCCGCCTCGAACCAGCCGGAATCGAACGCGATGACCGCGAACGCGACCTCGCCGGTGCGAACGTCGAGCACCAGATCGCGCAGCTGCCCGATCCGCTGCTTCTGAGGGTCGCGGATCGTACGCCCGACGATGTCGCGGGTCCGCACAGCACGCAAGTCGCGTATCTCCGGTGGCAGCGGCGCGATCTGCACGCCCGGCGGGGGCGCTGCCGGAGAGCCGGCGGCCACCGCTTCGCTGGCGGTCAGTGGCGCGTGCGCACGCGGGGGCCTCGCGTCGGGTGTCGCTCCGACGACGCCACTCGCGCCGACATGACCGGCCGGCGCCGCCGGCCGCTGCGGATCGGTCGCGCCGGCGGTCCAGCGGGTGCCCCAGGCCGTGCCCCAGAAGCGCTCGACGCGGCCGAGGTATTCGTTCCAGTCCGGGATCTGCCGGTGGTCGAAAGCCGGCGCCTGTGCGAGCCGCTCGCGCGGGACGTCAAGCACCAGCGCCTCGCGCCCCGGCACCGGCTGCAGCAGCGGCAGCGGATACGCGAATCGGCCCGCGCCGATCCCGAGAAAGCCGCCGGCCGAGATGACCGCGAATGACGCGCGGCCCGCCGCCACATCGACGACGATTTCGTCGATCTGGCCCAGCCGCTCGCCGGCCGCGTTGCGCACCTCGGTGCCGATCAGCCGCTGCGCGCTCAGCAGCCACAGGCGCTCATGGTGCGCCTCCTGTGTCGCCGGCCGCTCGACCGCGCCCGGGGCGCCGCGGTCGATGGCAGCGGTTGCGGCGCCGCCGCCGGCCAGCGTCAACACCAGCGGCGCGATCCTCAGGGCAAGCGGCAACCCGCGGTTCGCCATCGCATCCTCCGGCACGTCGTGCCGCCCCCGGCCGGTGGCGGCTCGGAGAATCACGCAATTCCGATGCCCGTCGTTCGCTGTTGGCCCTGAGACGACTCCCACAGAGTCAAACCACGACACGTCCGCCTTTGGACGGATGAGCTCCCGGCATCGACCACGACCACAGCATCGCGTCCGCGGTGTCGGGGTACCGGATCACCGACGTCTGCGCTACTATTGCTAGCAACATTGCTGGATATTGCTCCCCGCATGAAGACGACGATCGACATCGCAGACCCGCTGCTCGCCCAAGCGCGGCGAGTCGCGGCACAGGAAGGCACGACAGTCAAGGCACTCGTCGAGACGGGCCTTCGCCGCGTCCTCGAAGAGCGCGAGCGACAGGCGGAATTCCGGTTGCGGCGCGCCAGCTTCAAGGGCCGAGGGCTGCAGCCGTCGGCCGAGGGTCTGTCCTGGGATCGGCTGCGGGAGATGGCCTACGAAGGACGTGGCGATTGATCGCCGTCGACACGAACATCCTCCTGTACGCTCACCGGGAGGATGCTTCGTTTCACGACGTCGCAGCCGCACGCGTGAAGGAACTGGCCGAGGGCCGCGGGCAATGGTGCATCCCGTGGCCTTGCGTGCACGAGTTCTTCGCGATCGCCACGCATCCTCGGATCTTCGCGCCACCCACACCCGCGGCAATTGCGATCGACCAGATCGAGGCGTGGCTGGAATCGCCGATCCTCACGCTGCTCAGCGAGTCGAACGCGCACTGGAGCGAGCTGCGCCGCCTTCTCGAATCGGCGCGGGTTTCTGGCCCGCAGGTGCACGACGCACGCGTTGCCGCTCTGTGCATTCAGCACGGAGTGCGCGAATTGTGGACCGCTGACCGCGATTTCAGCCGGTTTGCGGGACTGCGGGCGATCAATCCGCTGGTGTCGCGCTGAGCGGCGACTGCGCGCGGATTGGCTCCCGTGCGCGCAGGTAGCGCAACCGCACGGGCGAGATCGTCCAGTGAGCCGCCGCCGGCTCCTACCCCTCGTGAATCACCCGCCGCAGGAAATCCCGCGTGCGCTCGTTCTTCGGATTGCGCAGCACCTCGGCCGGCGTGCCCTCCTCGAGGATCCGCCCCTGGTCGAGGAACAGCACCCGGTGCGCGACCTCGCGCGCGAATCCCATCTCGTGCGTGACGACCACCATCGTCATCCCCTCGTGCGCGAGCTGCTTCATCACCTGCAGCACGTCGCCGACCAGCTCGGGATCGAGCGCACTGGTCGGCTCGTCGAACAGGATCACCTTCGGCTTCATCGCGAGCGAGCGCGCGATCGCGACCCGCTGCTGCTGCCCGCCCGACAGCTGCGCCGGGTACGAGTCGACCTTGTCGGCCAGCCCGACCTTCGCGAGCAGCGCGAGCCCCTCGGCGCGCGCCTGCGCGATCGGCACCCGCTTCACGTACACCGGCCCCTCGATCACGTTCTGCAGCGCGGTGCGGTGCGGGAACAGGTTGAAGCGCTGGAACACCATGCCGACCTCGGTGCGCAGCTCGTGGATCCGCGGATCGTCGCGGCGGATCGCGCGGCCGTCGATCGCCAGCGTGCCCTCGTCGTACGACTCCAGCCCGTTCATGCAGCGCAGCAGCGTCGACTTGCCCGAGCCGGATGCGCCGATGATGCAGACGACCTCGCCCTTGTCCACGCGCAGGCTGACGTCGTCGAGCACGCGGTGCGCGCCGAACGATTTCGACAGGCGCTCGACCACGATCATCGCCGGGACCTCGGCCCGCAGCGCCGGCGCGCGCCGATCATCGCCGCCCGAACTTCTTCTCGAGCCGGTGCGCGAGATACGTCAGCGGCAGGCTCATCGTCAGGTACAGCAGCGCCACCAGCGTGAACACCGTCATGTTCTTGAACGTCGACGAAGAGATGAGCTGCCCCTGCCGCGTGAGCTCGGCCACGGTTATCGTCGACGCGAGCGACGAGTCCTTCAGCATCATGATCATCGTGTTGCCGTACGGCGGCAGCACGATCCGCACCGCCTGCGGCAGGATCACGCGTCGCAGCGTCAGCCAGTAGCGCATGCCGATCGACTGCGCGGCCTCGATCTGCCCGTGGTCGATCGCCTCGATGCCGGCGCGGATGTTCTCGGCCTGGTACGCCGAGTACGCGATCCCCAGCCCGAGCACGCCGGCCTGGAACGCAGTCAGGTTGATGCCAATGTCCGGGAACACGAAGTAGATGTAGAACAGCTGCACGATGATCGGGATCCCGCGGATCACCGTGATGAATCCGGTCGCCGGATACGACAGCAGCGCATACGGCGACAGCCGCGCGAGCGCGATCACGAACCCGATCAGCGTCGACAGCGCGAGCGACAGGATCGTGATCTGGATCGTGACGACCGCGCCCTGCGCGAGGATCGGCAGGAACTCGCGGGCGTCACCGAGGAAACTCTCCACGAGCTTCCCGCGAAACGGCTGCGACCGCTACTGCAGGTTCCACTTCTTCAGGATCTCGTCGAGCTTGCCGCTCGACTTCATCTTCGCCAGCCCGGCGTTGACTTTCTTCAGCGTGTCGGCATCGCCCTTGCGAACGCCGATGCCGACGTAGCCCGCCATCTTCGGCTCGTAGGTGTCGGCGAAGCGAACGCCGCTGTCCTTGCGCTGCGACAGCTGGTACTTGATGATCGGCGCATCGCCGAATCCGCCCTTGATCCGGCCGAGTCCGACGTCGCGGATGATGTCGGCAATCGAGTCGTACGTGCGGACCTCCGCGAACTCGCCGTTCTTCTTCAGGAAATCGACGTAGACGGTGCCGACCTGCACGCCGACCGTCTGCCCCTTCAGGTCGGCGAGCGACTTGTATTGCGTCTTGTCGTCGGCTTTGACGATCAGCCCTTCCGGATACGGGAATACCGGATCGCTGAAGTCGATCACCTCCTTGCGCGCCGGCGTGATCAGCATCGCTGCCGAGATCAGGTCGATCCGATTGCTCGTCAGCGCCGGAATCAGCGCCGCGAACGGCGTCGCCTCGACCTGCACCTTGAAGCCCTGGTCTTCGCCGATCGCGGTGATCAGATCGACCATCGCGCCTTCGATCTTCTGCGTCTTCGTGTCCATGAACGTGAACGGCACGCCGGTCGGCGTCGAGCCGACTTTCAAGGTCTGCTGCGCATGGGCGACACCGGCGGCCGCGGCGAAAGCAGCGATGGCGAACGAAGTGATCAGGCGCTTGAACGCGTGGTGGGACATGACTCGGCTCCTCCGGATGTCGATTTTTCTTCCGCCAGGTCTCAGGCCGGAATCCCCAACGCCTCGCGCAAGCGGAACCAGCCTATCGTAGCGGCGACGCCGGGTTTGCGGAACTGCCACAGCGGCCACGGCTCGAGCGGACCCGCCGGATAGTCGAGCGCGGGGTCGCTGCGCTGCAGCGCGCCGCCCAGCACCCGGTTCGCGAGCACCTGTCCCATCGTCGTCGCCATCGCGACGCCGCGGCCGCAGTAGCCGAGCGCCGTCCACAGCCCCGGCGCCGGCTCGGCCAGGTGCGGCAGCCAATCGCGCGTCAGCCCGACCTGCCCCCACCAGCGGTACGGCCAGCCGATGCCCTCGAGCGGCGGGAACAGCCGCTCGGCGACCGTGCGCAGCGTCGCGAACACGTGCTCGGGCACCGTTCCGTCGACGTTGCCGCGGCCTCCCATCACGAAGCGGCCGTCGGGATCGAAGCGGTAGTAGTAGAGCAGCTTGCGGGTCTCGGAGACCGGCAGCCGGCACGGCAGGATCGTCCGCTGCAGCGTCTCGGGCAGCGGGTCGGTCGCGATCTGCACGCTGTTCAGCCCGACGTAATTGCGCCGCAGCGTCGGCCACAGCTCGCCGGAATACGCGTCGGTCGCGAGCACGACCGTGCGTGCGGCCACCTGCCCGCGCGGGGTGACGACCAGCCAGCGGCCGTCGCCGCCGCCGCCGCGCATCACCGACAACGCCGGCGACTCGACAAAGATTCGCGCGCCGGCCGCGATCGCCGCGCGCGCGAGCCCGCGCACGTACGACAGCGGCTGCACGACGCCGGCGCGGCGGTCGATCCATGCGCCGTGATAGAACGGCGCGCCGATCGCCGCTTCGGTCAACGCACGATCGAGCAACTCGACCGGCGCACCGCGACGCTGCCACGCGCGCGCGCGCTGCTCGATCGTCGCCAGCGCGGCCGGCGTATGCGCAGGCTGGATCCAGCCGCCCTGGTGCGCGCCGCAGTCGATCCGGTGGCGCTCGATCAGCGCGAAGACCCGATCGGCCGCGCCCGCCGAGAGCGCGACCATCGTTTCGCCCGTTCGCGCGCCGAACATCGCCAGCAGCTCGTCCGGATCCTGCTTCAGCCCCGGGATCACCTGCCCGCCGTTGCGACCCGATGCGCCTTGGCCGATGCCGCCCGCCTCGACGACCGCGACGTCGGTGCGCTGCTCGGCGAGCGCAAGCGCGCACGACAGCCCGGTATAGCCGGCGCCGACGATGCACACGTCGGCATCGGCGGCCGCATCGAGCGCCGGGCAATCGGGGGCGGGCGCGGCCGTCGCACGCCACAGCGACGCCCGCTGATCCGCCGCGGTCGCCGCGCGCTCGCTCATGCCGAAGCGCCCCGCCGCCGAACGACCGGCGCAGCCACGCCGTCGATCGTGGCGTCCACCAGCGCCGGACGGCGCGATGCGATCGCCCGCTCGACCGCAGCGCCGATCTGCGCCGGGTCGGTCACGTGTTCGCCGTGCGCGCCGAACGCTTCGGCGATCCGGTCGTAGCGAAGCGGCCGCAGCTCGCAACCGATCAGTCGGTCCGGCCCGTAGTCGTTCAGCTGGATCTGGTACTCGGCGTTCCAGCGGCTGTCGTTGCCGACCACGACGACGCACGGCAGCGCGTGCCGGATCGCCGTATCGAGCTCTGCAATGTGAAAGCCGATGCTGCCGTCGCCGCTGAGCGCGATGATCGGCGCGTTCGGCTTCGCGCAGCGCGCGCCCAGCGCGAACGGCAGCCCGGCGCCGATCGCGCCGGCAGTGCCGTTGATCACGCGATTCGGCGCCTGCAGGCACGCCTGCGCCCACTGCCCGAACTCGCCGCCATCGCTGACCAGCACCGATTCCGGATGCCGGTCGAGCAGCGCCTGCAACGGCCGGCAGACCTGCGCCGGATGCAGCCGACCCGCCGGCGCCGACGCCTTGGCCCACGACGAAGGCCGATACGCGAGCGCTGCGCGAACTTGGTCGAGCCATTGACGGTGGATCGGCCGCACGTGGTTGCTCGCGCGCAGCAGATCGCCGAGCGCCGAATCGAAATCGGCGATCGCCGTCGCGCCGAGCCGGTCGCCGATGCTGTCGTCGCTGCGCTCGAGCTCGAACTGCTCGGCATCGATCTGCAGGAACGTGCAGTCGGCCGCAAATGCGGGCGGGCGTCCGAACCGCAGCGTGAAATCGAGCCGCTTCGCCAGCAGCAGCACGCAGTCGGCCTGCGCCAGCACCTGCGCGAACGCGCCCAGCGCCGGATCGTTGATTCCGCGCGGACTCTCGGTGGTGATCACCGGGATCGCCGTCATCGACTCGAGCTCGCTGCAGCCGTCGCGGCCGCGCCGCGTCGTCCCTTGCGGGCCGACCAGGATCAGCGGGCGCTGCGCCTGTCGCAGCCGATCGAGCATCGCCGCCGCCTTGCCCTCGGCAAGCCGCAGCGGCTCGGCTGCGAATCCGCCGTCTTCGGCTGCAGCCGCCGCGTCGACGACCGATTCCAGCGCATCGGTCGGCAGGCTCAGGTGCACCGGCCCCGGACGGCCCGCCTGCGCGATCCGGATCGCGCGCGCGGTCTCGGCCGCCAGCGTCGCGGCGCCCTCGGCGACCCACGAGGCTTTCGCGAGCGGCTCGGCGACCTCGGCCTGCCGCACTTCCTGGAATGCGCCGAGCCCGAGCTGCGCGAGCGGCGCATGCCCGGACAGCAGCACGACCGGCGACTCGGCCATCAGCGCGGTATAGAGCGCCGCGACCGCGTTCGCATGGCCGGGCCCGCCGGTGACCAGCGCAACGGCCGGCTCGCCGGTCAGCCGCGCACAGGCGTCGGCCATGTGCACGGCCGCGGCCTCGTGTCGCGTGTGGATCAGCTCGATGCCGGCGTCGAGCACTGCGTCGTACACCGGCATGATGTGGTTGCCCGACAGCGTGAACAGCCGCCGCACGCCGGCGCGCGCCAGCGTCTGGACCAGTGCGTCGGCGCCACGGGTGGCCACGTCAGCGCGACCTCGCGCGCGGCGCGACGAAACGCCGCCGACCGTGCGGATCGGCGCCCGTCACGTGGTCCCCGCCGTCTCGCCGACCAGCAGTGTCTGGCCCGGCTTCACCCGATTGAACACGACCGGCTCGCGCGTCAGCGCGATCGTTCCGCTGCGCAGCCGCACCACGGTATAGGTCGACTGCGCAAGCGGCCCGGTGTCGGGGAAATCCTCGCGGTAATGTGCGCCGCGCGAATCCTCCCGCGCGAGCGCCGCGGTTGCGATCACCTGGCTGACCAGGATCAGGTTCTCAAGGTTCAGCCAATCGTGCCAGCTCAGGTTGAACGCCCGGTCGTCGCCGGCGACACCGGTGCGCGACAGCTCGCCGCGCAGCGTCTCGAGCTTTGCGATCGCGCGGCGCAACCCGTCGGCCGTGCGCAGGATGCCGACGTCGTTCCACATCGTCTCGTACAGCGCCTCGCGCAGCGGATCGATGTTGCGCGCCGGGCGCGCCAGCGGCGCCTCGTGCGCATCGATGCTGCGGGCGATCCGCTGCAGGTCGGGCTCGCGGAATTCGCCGTCGTCGCGCAGCCACGCCGCGATCGACTCGCCGGCGATGCCGCCGAACACGGTCGAGTTCGCGACGCCGTTGCCGCCCAGGCGGTTCGCGCCGTGCACGCCGCCGGTGTCCTCGCCGGCCGCGAACAGCCCGCGCAGCTCGGTCGAGCAGTCGGCGCCGAACACCACGCCGCCCATCATGTAGTGCGCAGTCGGCACGACCTCGACCAGTCCGCCGGCCAGATCGAAGCCGCAGTCGCCGCAGCGTTCGACCATCCCCTTGAACTGGCGCCGCACGGCATCGGCGCCCAGATGATGCATCTGGATATAGACGCCGCCGTTCGGCGTCGTGCGGCCGGCGCGCATCTCGCGGAAGATCGCCCGCGACACGACGTCGCGGGTCGCGCGTTCGCCGGCCGGATCGTACATCGGCATGAAGCGCTGCTGCGCCCCGTTCAGCAGCCATCCGCCCGCGCCGCGCAACCCTTCCTCGAGCACGGTTCCCGTCATCCGCGTGCCGGGTCCGGCGAGCAGCCCGGTCGGATGGAACTGCACCATCTCCATGTCGCGCAGCGCCAGCCCCGCGCGCAGCGCCATCGCCATGCCGTCGCAGCTCTTGTCGCCCGACGGCGTGTGGTACTTGTACATCGTCGGCCCGCCGCCGGTCGCCAGCAGCACTGCGCGCGCCTGCACGAAGACGAACCCGCCGTTGCGCATGTCGATCATCAGCACGCCGGCGATCCCCGAGCGATCGGCTGCGGGGACTAGCTCGATCGCCCGATGTTCCTCGAGCCGGCCGATTCCGCGCGCCCACACCTGCTCGGCCAGCCGGTTGATGATCTCGATCCCGGTCAGGTCGCCCTTGTGCACCGTGCGGTCGAACGTCTGGCCGGCGAACGCCTTCTGGTGGATCGTGCCGTCGGGGTTGCGATCGAAGAAGCAGCCGAGCTCGTTCTCGAGCTCGTGGATCCGCTCGACCGCCTTCGTGACCAGCGTCCACGCGAGGTCCTGATTCGCGAGCCACTTGCTGCCTTCGATCGTGTCCATGAAATGGCGCTCGATCGAATCGCCCTCGGCCAGCGCGACGTTGTAGCCGCCCTGGACCATCCGCGTGCAGCCGGTCTTGCCGAGCAGGCCCTTGACCGCCACGGTGATCGACAGCGACGGATCAGCCTGCTGCGCATGCAGCGCGGCGAACAGCCCCGCGCCGCCCGAACCGAGAATCAGCACGTCGGTCCGATGCCGCCGCAGCGGCGGCGCAGGCACGGCCGCCATCGGCTCAGCTCCCGTTCGCCGCGCTGCGCACGCCCAGGCTGGCGAGCACCTGCGCGCGGCGCGTTTCGACGTCCCGGCGGACCGCGTCGTACAGGCTCGCGCCGTGGCTGTCCATTCCGACCACCAGCGGCCCGAAATCGCGGATGCGGAAACGCCACAGCGATTCCGGATTCAGGTCGTCCAGGTCCACGTCCTCGATCGCCTCGATCCAGGTCGTCTCGAGCGCGGCGGTGCCGCCGATGATCGCCAAATACGCGCCGCCGAGCTCGCCGAACGCCTGCAGCGACGCGTCGCGCAAGCCGCCCTTGCCGATGATCAGCCGCACGCCGTACTGCTGCATCAGCGGGCGGGTGAAACGCTCCATCCGGTCCGACGTCGTGGTGCCGATGCACACCGGCGCGTAGCCGGCGGGGTGCTCGGCGCTCGGCGCGACCTTGCGCACGTTCGGCGCGGTGTGGATCACCGCGTGCCCGCGCAGGTCGAAGCGGGTCGTTCGGCCGCGATCGAACATGTGGATCTGGGTCGCGTCGCGAATGCCGAACAGCGTCGACTGCAGCGTGACCGTGTCGTTCACGCGCAGCGCGCGCACCTGCGCCTCGGTCGCCGGCATCGAGAGCTCGTGGTGCGCCATCGGAGTTCCTCGCGCGATTCGCGGATCAGTAGCCGTAGCTCACGCCGGCGGGCGTGAACGTGGCGCGCGCGCGCCGTGCCGAGTGGCACTGCATGTTCACCGCGACCGGATTCATCGTGATGTGCGTGGCCGCGAGCTCGACGTGAACCGCGAACGCGGTGGAATCGCCGCCCAGACCTTGCGGTCCCACGCCGAGCCCGTTCACCGCAGCGGTCAGCTGCTGCTCGAGCAACGCGCCCTCGGAATCGGCGCAGCGGCTGCCGAGCGCGCGCGTGGCCGCCCGCTTGGCGAGCGCGACGCACAAGTCCGAGGTGCCGCCGATTCCGACGCCGACGATCGTCGGCGGGCAGGTCTTGCCGCCGGCGGCGATCACGCAGTCGACGACGAAGGTCTTGATCGCGTCGACGCCCTCGGCCGGAATCGCCATCTTCAGGAACGAGTTGTTCTCCGACCCGCTGCCCTTCGGGACCATCTCGATCTCGAGCGTTTCGTCGGCTTCGCCGAAATCGATGTGGATCACCGGCACCTCGATGCCGCACGAGCTGTGCTCGTTGCGCCGCGTCAGCGGATGCACGACCGAGCTGCGCAGCGGATGTTCGCGCGTCGCACGCTCGCAGCCGCTGCGGATCGCGTGCTTCAGCGCCGGCCCGTCGACCTCGACGCGGCGTCCGATCACGACGTTGTAGATCGGCACGCCGGTGTCCTGGCACAGCAGGTTGTCGGTGTCCTCTGCGATCCGGATGTTCGCGACCATCGTGCCCAGCACGTCGCGTGCACGCGGCGCCGACTCGGTCGCGACCAGCCGGTCGAAGCCTTGCTTGACGTCCGGCGGCAGCAGCTTGAGCGCGCGCACGTACAGCTGCTTCGCAGCTTCCTCGATCTGAGACGGATCGACCTTCATCGAACGTTTCCCTGACTGCGCGGGCACCGTGCGGCGCCCGCACCGGCGCCGCGCATCAGCCGGCCTTGAGCCCGCGCGACCTCACGATCTTCTGCCACCGCTGCGACTCCTCGCGAATCGCCTTGGCGAACTGCTCGGGCGTGTTCGCGACCGGCACCATGCCCTGCACGAACAGCCGCGCCTTCATCTGCGTCTGCCCGAGCACCTTCGCGGTGTCGCGGTGAATCTTGTCGACCACATCCTGCGGCGTTCCTGCGGGCGCCATGAACCCGAACCAGCCGGTGTTCTCGAAGCCCGGAATCCCCGCCTCGGCGACGGTGGGCACGTCGGGCAGCAGTTGCGATCGCGTCTTGCTGGTGACGGCCAGCGCGCGGATGCGCCCGTTCTGCACGAACGGCGCGGCAGCGGCGATGTTGCCGACCATCAGCTGGATCTGCCCGGCAACGAGGTCGGTATACGCCGGCCCCTCGCCCTTGTACGGCACGTGCGTGACGCTGATGCCGGCGGCGTCGGCGAAGCTTTCGCCGGCCATGTGAACCTGGCTGCCGATTCCGGCCGAACCCATGTTGACCTTGCCGGGGTTCGCTTTCGCGTACGCGATGAACTCCTTCAGGTTCTTGCCCGGCACCGACGGGTTCACGACGACCAGCTGCGGCCCGCTCGCGACGTTGGTGATCGCGACGAAGTCCTTGACCGGATCGAACGGCAGCTTCTCGTACATGTGCGGATTGACCGTGAAGATGCTGCCCGAGGTCATCAGCAACGTGTAGCCGTCCGGCGCGGATTTCGCGACCGCGTCGGCGCCGATGTTGCCGCCGGCGCCGGCGCGGTTCTCGACGATCACCGATTGCCCCCACAGGTCGCCGAGCTCCTTGGCGAGCGCGCGCGCGACCACGTCGGTGGTGCCGCCGGCGGAGAACGGCACGACGATGCGCACCGGCCGGGTCGGCCACGATCCTTGCGCGAATCCCGGCGCAGCGAACGAAACGGCGGCCCCGGCCGCGAACGCCTTCAACAGCATGCGGCGCCGCGACAGATCACGGTCGGTCATTTAGGGTCTCCTCTGTTGTGTCCGAACGGAAGTGGCCTGGCCCGGCGGGTCGGGACGCTCAGTAACCGAACAGCGCGAGCGCGAAGGCCAACCCGGCGATGATACCGAGGATCGCCGTCAGCGCGATCCAATTCTTTCGCAACCCCGACCAGGGCCCGAACTCGATCAGCAGCAATCGCAGCCCGCCGCCCAGGTGCAGCGCGAGCAGCACGACCAGCGCCCACTCGCCGAACTTGAACAACGGCGCATCGACCCAGCGCAGCGCCTGGTCGAGTCCCTGCGCGCCGTGCAGCGCCGTGGCCAGCGTCCAGAAGTGGATCGGCAGGAACGCTGCCAGCGCGACGCCGGACACCCGGTGCACGACGAACGCCCAATACGACGGGTGATTGCGCGCGCGCCGATCGTTCGGCCGCGACAGCGGCTGGCCGCGGATCGGCTGCGAGAACATGCTCACCGGGCCGCTCCCGCGTCCATCAGCGCACCGCAACCACCGCGTAGACCGCGCGCAGCCCCAGCGCGAGCAGCGCGATGCCGATGAGGAGTGCAAGCCGCGCGCTCGCGCGCCCGCTCCAGCCGAACCATTCCTCGGCGATCCGCGCCAGCCCGATCGGCGCATGCACCGCAACGGCCGCGACGAACACGACGTAGAACGCCGCCCATCCGAGGTTGCCCTGCGTGCGCTCGAGGATCTCGGCCGCGGTCAGTCCGCCGCGAACCGCATAGACGATCGTCGCCAGGTGCACGATCACGCACACGGCCAGCACCATTGCGCTGATCCGCTGCCAGTACCACAGCTTCGCCTGGGCCTGCGCCTCGGCAGCCATCACAGCTTGCCGCGCACCGCCATCTTCGCGGTCAGCCGCTTCAGGCCCGCGATGCCGGCGGTCGGTTCGATGCCTTTCGGGCAGCGCTCGCTGCACGAGCCCTGTGTGTGGCACGCATGGCAGCCCGCGTCGCCGGCGACGGCGCGCAAACGCTCCAGTTGGCGCACGTCGCGCACGTCGTTGACCAGCGTCCACGCGCGGTTCAGCGCCGCCGGTCCCAGGAACTCGCGCCGCCAGGTCACGACGTCGCACGACGAATAACACACGGCGCAGCCGATGCATTCGATGCCGGCGTTGGCGGCGGCACGCTCGCGCGAGTCCGGGCGGACCTGCGCGAAGTCGTCGTGCCGCGTGCGCTCGCCCTTGAACTGGCCGCGGGCGCGCGCCCACTTGTCGAAGAACTCGCGCATGTCGGTCGCGAGATCCTTGATGATCGGCAGGTTCGACAGCGGAGCGATCTGCAGCGAATCGCCGTCGGAGACCTTCGACACGTGCGTGCGGCAGGTCCAGCGCGCCACGCCGTTGACCGTCATCGCGCACGAGCCGCACATGCCGACCCGGCACGAGAATCGGTAGCTCAGCGTCGGATCGACGAAGCGCTGGATGTAGGTGACGACGTCGAGCACTGTCTGGCTGTCGCGCCGGGGCACGCGGTAGGTCTTGAAGCTTCCGTCGTGGCGCCCGCGCCAGACCTGCACTGTCAGATCGCTGCTCATGCTGCAATGATCGCATACG
>DATLGW010000060.1:0-10785 GCA_035540315.1 Burkholderiaceae bacterium
CGCGGCACGGCTGGTCGCCCCCCGAGGCGCGCTGGTCTACGCGACCTGCAGCCTGCTGCGGCGAGAGAACGACGCCGTGGCCGCCGAATTCGCCGCCGGTCGGCCCGACTTTGCCGAGTGTTCAGTTTTGCGGCTGCGCCCCGACCAACACCACTGCGACGGGTTCTACGCTGTGCGTTGGGTCCGCCACAACGGGTGAGGCGGCGAAGGCGCGCGCGGCTACAATAGGCGCGCTCCGATCAGGGTCACGCCTTGCTCTTTCTCTGATTGCACGAGCTTTTCACTGGAGCCACGATCTTGCCGACTTCCTTTGCCGATTCTGCCGCTCTGCAGGCCGCGCTGTCGTTCCTCGACACCGGGCTTGCCGATTTCAGCGGATGGCAGATCGTGCTGTACACGCTGATCACGACCCACATCACGATCGCTGCGGTCACGATCTACCTGCACCGCTGCCAGGCGCACCGGGCGCTCGATCTGCATCCGCTGGTCGCGCATTTCTTCCGCTTCTGGCTGTGGCTGACCACCGGGATGGTCACGCGCGAATGGGCGGCGATCCATCGGAAGCACCACGCGCGTTGCGAGACGCCCGACGACCCGCACAGCCCGCAGACGCGCGGGCTGCGCGAGGTGCTGTTGCGGGGTGCCGAGCTCTACCGCGCCGAGGCGAAGAACGCCGAGACGATCGCGAAGTTCGGGCATGGCACGCCGGACGACTGGATCGAGCGCCGGGTGTACTCGCGTTACACGGTGCTCGGCATTCTGCTGACGCTGGGGATCGACGTGCTGCTTTTCGGCGCGATCGGCTTGACGGTGTTCGCGGTGCAGATGCTGTGGATTCCGGTGCTTGCCGCCGGCGTCGTCAACGGTGTCGGTCATTTCTTCGGCTACCGCAACTTCGACAGCCCGGACGCCAGCCGCAACATCGTGCCGTTCGGAATCCTGATCGGCGGCGAGGAACTGCACAACAATCATCACGCGTACGCTTCGTCGGCGAGGCTGTCGAGCAAGTGGTACGAGTTCGACATCGGCTGGATGTACATCCGGATGCTGCAGGCCGCGCGGCTGGCGACGGTGCGCAAGGTCGCGCCGCAGCCGCGGTTGACCGCGCCTCGGCCGATCGTCGATCTGGAAACGGTGCAGGCGGTGATCGCGCACCGGTACGACGTGATGGCTGCCTATGCGAAGTCGCTGCGTCGCGCGTGCCGCGAGGAGGTCGCGCAGCTCAAGCCTCACCAGCGCAGTGAAGCGCGGCTGATCAAGTCGGCCCGCCGCTGGCTGCATCTGGACGCGTCGAACTGGACCGAGCAGCACCGCCAGCGCGCGATCGAGGTGTTCGGCGTCAGCGAACCGTTGCGCAAGCTGGTCGAGATGCGCGACGAGCTGTTCTCGACCTGGCAACGCTCGAATGCCAGCCGCGAGCAGCTGGTGCACCACCTGCAGCAGTGGTGTGCGCGCGCCGAGCAAAGCGGCGTGCGCGCGCTGCAGGACCTGGCGTTGCGGATGCGCCGCTATACGCCGGCCTGAGCGGCAGCGGCCTGCAACGCTTCTTCTGACGGCGCGGCCGCCGCCGCGCCGCATCCGGCAGCTGCGGACGAAAAAAACCCCCGACGCGCGGGGGCACGAGTCTCTCGTTGTTGTTCGCGTCTACTTGATTTTGGTTTCCTTGTAGATCACGTGCTTGCGCGCGACCGGATCGAACTTCTTGATCTCGATCTTCTCTGGCATGGTGCGCTTGTTCTTCGTCGTCGTATAGAAGTGGCCGGTGCCGGCGGTGGACTCGAGCTTGATCTTGTCACGCATGGCATTTACTCCTGGGGACGCGAGCGCATCTCCGCCAGCACGGCGTCGATGCCGACTTTGTCGATCGTGCGCAGCGCCGCGTTGCTCACGCGCAGGCGGACCCAGCGATTCTCGCTCTCGACCCAGAACCGGCGGTACTGCAGGTTCGGCATGAAGCGACGCTTCGTCTTGTTGTTCGCGTGCGAGACGTGGTTGCCGACCATCGGCGCCTTGCCCGTAACCTGGCAAACGCGGGCCATTCGAAGCACTCCTTGAAACTGAATCGGCTCGGCCGCGCCGAGCTTCGGGTCGTCCGCCCCGAACCGGGAGCGGCTGCTCGCGCCAACCCGCGACGTGGTTGCCGGCGGGATCAGCAAAGCCCTGTATTGTAGCCGCTTCGTTCGGCGCCTGCAATCGGCCCGGCAGGCGAGATCGGGCAGGCGCTACAGGATGCCGTTCTCGGCGAACGAGTAGGTGTGCGCGCCGGCCACGATCACGTGATCGAGCACTGCGATGTCCAGCTGCTGCAGCGCGCCGCGCAGCGCGTGGGTCAGCATCCGGTCGGCATGACTCGGCTCGGCCACGCCCGACGGATGGTTGTGCGCGAAGATGACTGCGGCCGCATTGCGTTCGAGCGCCAGGCGGGCGACCTCGCGCGGATAGACGGCGGTCTGGTTCAGCGTGCCGCGAAACAGCTCTTCGGCTGCCAGCAGCCGGTTCTGGCTGTCCAGGAACAGTCCGACGAAAATCTCGTTCGGCCGATTCTGCAGCGCGAGCGCCAGGTACTGGCGGACCAGCGCCGGCGACGATAGCGCGTCGCGTTGTGCGAGCTCCTCGCGCAGCGTGCGCCGCGCGAGCTCGACCGCGGCCTGCAGGCAGGCGTAGCGGGCCTCGCCCAGTCCGGGGGTCGCGCGGAATTTCGGCAGCGGCGCCGCCAAGACGCCGCGCAGGCCGGCGAAGCGCACCAGCAGCTCGCGCGCAACGTCCAGCGCGCTGCGGCCCGGCAGCCCGGTTTGCAGCAGCACCGCCAGCAGCTCGGCGTCGGACAGCGCCGGCGCGCCGGCGGCGATCAGCCGTTCCCGCGGCCGCTCCGATACCGGCCAGTCCCGCATCGATGCCAAGGGCATGTGCCGCCTCCCGTAAAATCCGCAGATGGATCCGATTTCGATGAACGACCGGCCTGCCGTGGCCGCCGAGTCGCACCTGACGCTGCACTACCGGATCAGTCTGGCGCAGGACGGCGTCGAGGTCATTAGTACGTTCGGCGGCCGGCCGGCGACGCTGCAGCTGGGGCTAGGTCAGCTGGTCGAGCCGCTGGAGCGGTGCCTGCTGGGGCTGCGCGAAGGGGCGCAGGCCAGCTTCGAGCTCGCGCCCGAGCAGGCATTCGGCCCGCGCAACCCGCAGCTGGTGCGGAGGATCTCGCGCGCCGAACTCGACGCGCACAGCGATCCGGATTCGGCGCTGCAGCCGGGCGACGTGGTCGAGTTTCCGGCACCCGAGGGCGGGCGGTTCTCCGGCGTGCTCAAGCAGCTCGATGCGCACAGCGCCACATTCGATTTCAACCATCCGCTGGCGGGCAAGCCGATCCGCTTCGACGTGCAGATCCTGGGAGTGTTGTGATGTCCGACGCGATTGCCGAAGTCCTTCTGGCGCAGCCGCGCGGATTCTGCGCCGGCGTCGATCGCGCGATCGAGATCGTCGAGCGGGCGCTCGCGCAGTTCGGCTCGCCGATCTACGTTCGCCACGAGATCGTGCACAACGATTTCGTCGTCGCGCAGCTGCGGGGCAAGGGGGCGGTGTTCGTCGACGAGCTCGACCAGGTGCCCGACGGGGCCACGGTGATCTTCTCCGCGCACGGCGTTTCGCGGGAGGTCCGTGCGCAGGCGCAGTCGCGCGGACTGCGGGTGTTCGACGCGACCTGCCCGCTGGTGACGAAAGTGCACGTCGAGGTCGCACGGATGCGGCGCGAAGGGCGCGAGGTCGTGATGATCGGCCACGCCGGCCACCCGGAAGTCGAAGGCACGATGGGCCAGGCCGATGCCGGCATCCATCTGGTCGAGACGCCGGCGGACGTCGCGCGGCTGCAGGTCGCCGATCCGCAGCGGCTGGCCTACGTCACGCAGACGACGTTGTCGGTCGACGACTGCCGCGAGGTGATCGCCGCGCTGAAGGCGCGATTCCCCGACATCGGCGAGCCGAAGAAGCAGGACATCTGCTATGCAACGCAGAACCGCCAGGACGCGGTGAAGCTGATGGCTCCGCAATGCGACCTGGTCCTCGTGATCGGCAGCCCGAGCAGCTCGAACAGCAACCGGCTGCGCGAAGTCGCCGAGAAAGCGGGTTGCGAAGCGCGCCTGATCGGCTCGGCGGCCGAGCTGGACCCGGCGTGGATCGTGGGCAAGCGGCGCATCGGAATCACCGCGGGCGCGTCGGCGCCGGATCTGCTGGTGCAAGAGCTGATAACGCGGCTGAGGTCGCTCGGCGCCGGCACGGTGACCGCGCTCGACGGCATCCAGGAAAACGTGTCTTTCCCGCTGCCGCGCGGGCTGGTGCAGCCGGCGCAGCTCGGTTAGCGATCGGCGTTGACGGCTGCGCTCAGGCCAGCGGCTGCTGGCGCGCCAGGTTGCCGGATTCGAGAATCGCCTCGATCTGCCCCGGCTCGACCGGCTTGACCAGATGGTGGTCGAAGCCCGCTTCGCGCGCCTGTCGCCGGTCCTTGTCCTGACCCCATCCGGTCACTGCGATCAGCAGCGTATCCGCGGTTTCCGTTTGCTCGCGAATGCGCCTCGCGAGCTCATAGCCGTTCATCGCCGGCAGCCCGATGTCCAGGATCGCGACCTGCGGACGGAACTCCGCAGCCATCGCCAGCGCCGCCGCGCCGTCGTGCACGACGCGCACCTCGTGCCCGGCCGAGCGCAGCAGCAGCGCGAAGCTCGATGCGAAATCGACGTTGTCGTCGGCCAGCAGGATCCGCAATCTCGACGTGCCGGCGCGTGGAACATGAACCGCATGCGGTGAGACGGCCTGAACGGACGGAGCGAGCGGCAGCCGAACGACGAACTCGCTGCCGCGTCCGAGCCCGGCGCTGTGCGCGCTGATCGTGCCGCCATGCAGCTCGACCAGCCGGCGCGCGAGCGTCAGTCCCACCCCAAGTCCTGCCTGCACGCGCTCGAGCGACTGATCGACCTGCGCGAACATCTCGAAGATCTGCGACAGCGCCTCGGGCGACAGACCGATTCCGGTGTCGCCGACGCGAACGACGACAGCCGACTCTTCCACCGCGGCCTGCAGCCGGATCCGGCCGCCGGGATCGGTGTACTTGGCCGCGTTGTGCAGCAGGTTCGAGAACACCTGCGCGAGGCGCGTGGCGTCCGCCTGCACGATCACCGGCTCGGCCGGCAGCTGAACCGACAGCGCATGGCGGCGCGCCGTGACGAACGGGCCGACCTGCTCGACCGCATTGCGGACGATCGACTGCAGCTCGGCCGGCTCACGACGGATCGCGAGCTTGCCGGTCGTGATCCGCGACACGTCGAGCAGGTCGTCGACGAGCCGGACCATCTGCCGCAGCTGGCGCTCCATCATCTGCCGTGCTTCGCGGGCAACGGCCTCGTCGTCGCCGGCGACCGCAAGAATCTGCAGCGCGTTGCGAAGCGGCGCGAGCGGGTTGCGCAGTTCGTGCGCCAGCGTCGCGAGGAACTCGTCCTTTCGGCGGTCGGCGAGCCTCAGCGCGTCCTCGGCCGCACGGCGTTCCTGCATCTCGTGCTGCAACGATCGGTTCGACGCTTCCAGCGCCTCGGAGCGGCGGCCGACTTCGGCCAGCATCGCGTTGAACGCGTCGACGAGATAGCCGAGCTCGTCGCGCGTGGTCCGGTGCACGCGCAGCGAAAAGTCGCGCGTGTCCATCACCCGGTGCGCGGCCTGGGTGACCGCAATGATCGGGCGGGTGATCGCGCGCTGCAGCCAGGCCGACAGCAGCAGCGCAGCGAGCAGGCTCGCGACCATCACCGTCCCGAGGATCCCGACGAAGTGCGTCAATCGCTCCAGCAGGCCGTAACGCGCGCGCAAGTACAGCGTTCCGAGCACCTCGGGGCCTTCGACGATCCGGTGATGAAGCAATCCCTCGTTGCCGCGGATCTCGTGTCCGGGTTCGCCCGGAGCATCCGGAAACTCGTGAGGCTCGTCGCGGCCATCGGTCCAGCTCGCGAACAGCCGTCCGTCGGGCAGGTAGATCGCCGCCGCGCGCATGTCCGGGCGAACGCGCAGCAGGCTGAGGTTCTCGCGCGCGGCGCGCTCGTCGTCGAATGCCAGCGCCGGCACGCTGGCCCGCGCCAGCAGCTCGGCCTGCGTCGACAGGTCGTCGATCCATTCGGAGTGGTAATTGCGCGTCTCGTAGACGGCCATCGCGATCGCGCTGATCAGCAGCGCGACGAACGTCGTCGCGAGCACGACCAGCATCAGCTTGCGGCGAACCGAGGTCGCGAGCGACTGGAACATCGTTTCGGCTACGGCGAGGCCGGCCGGACTCGATAGGCGACCGACAGCAGTCGCGAGCTCAACCGCAATCCGGCCCGTTCGGCCGCATCCAGTGCGACCTCGAAACGAACCCGATCGTCGACCAGCAGGAAATTGATCACGCTGCCGCGGGCGAGCCCGTCGGGCGCATCGGAAATGATCAGTAGCGGCTCGCGCTGAAGCTGGCGCGCGATCTGCGCCAGGCGTTCGGTGTCGCCGCGTGCAACATAGAGCACCTGCAGACTCTCGAGCGGATCGCCCGGTCGCACCGTGCGCACCCGCAACGCGCGGCCGAGCGCACGGCGGCCCTGGATGACGGCTGCAAGCTCGCTGGCGAACTCGTCGTCGCCGAGCACGCCAAACGTCAGCGGCTCCTCGGCGTCCTCGAACGCCGCCGGCGGCCATTCGACGAAGCCGACGAACTTGAAGACGAACGCCGCCTTCACGCGCCGCTCCAGTGCCGTCGAATGCGAATCGGCGGCTGCGGACGCGGCAGCGGCAAGCGCGACGATCGTGAACGCCGCGAACAGAGCCAGCTGGGCGAGCGCGCGCCGGTTCACAGGCGCCACCGCAGCATCACGAACGCGCTGCGCTCGAAAAACGCGCGCGCCGCCGGCGAGCCGAACTCCGCGTGCCGGCGGTCGAGCAGGTTGCGGCCGATCAGCGATACCTCGAGCTCCCGGCTCAGTCGCCAGCGCAGCTGCGCATCGAGCGACCGGTACGACGGCACCGGCGGGTCGGGCAGCGCATCGACGCCGCGCAGCAGCACGTCCAGCGTGTGCGCGGGCGTCAGCGCCAGCGTCGAGCGCAACGACCACCAGTGCGAAGGATCGTTGCCGAGCTGGGCGGCGCCGCCGATCCCGGCGCTGCCCGGCAGCCGCCGGAACTGCTGGTCGAGCAGCGCGAACCCGCCCGCCAGCCTCCAGTTGCGAGTCGGCTGCCATTCGCCCCAGGCCTCGATGCCGTTCGTGCGCCCCTCGATCCAGTTCTCGAATTGCGGACCGGCCGCACGAGCCTCGATGCTGCGCAGCCGTTCGTGCTGATGATGGAATGCGGTGACCGAGTACGCGAACGTCCGTGTCGCCTGGGTCCGGTAGCCGAGCTCGAGCACGTTGGAGACTTCGGACACGAAGTTCGGTCCGCCTGCGAGCACGACGTGCGGCGGCACCCCGGGCAAGAACAACTCCCGGTCGAGTCGCGACGGCGCGCGCACCGCGCGCGACACGGCGGCCCACAGCAGCTGGCCCCGCGACGGCTGCCATGCCAGCCGCAGGTTCGGCAGCAACTCGATGCCGGTATAGTCGTTGTGTTCGAGCTTCGCGCCGATGACGAGCGCCAGATCGGTTCGCAGCGCGATCTCGTCCTGCGCGAACAGGTTCCACCACGCCAGGTTCCGGTCGGGCGGCAGGAACGCCTGAGTCGGGAAGTTCTCGATCCGGTCGCGCGCGAGCCGGTACCCGCCGCCCCAGACGATCCGATGGTCGCGCCACGCAGGCAGCGCTTGCTGCAACTCGACATCGAACGTGCTCAGCCGCTCGATGAAGGTCGCAAAATGCTCGCGCTCGGTGTGGTCGTAGTAGGCCTGCAAGCGCAGCTGGGAGCCCCCGGCGAGCGTCCGGTTCCAGCGCCCGAGCAGGTTGGCTCCGCGCATCTCGCGCCGCTGCGGGATCGGGTCGACGTCGGTGCGGTACGTATCGCCTTGCAGCGTGAAGCCGTCGACAGGGCGCCCCCAGTCGGCCCGGAATCCGACCTGGGAGTGCCGCACTGCATCGCCGAGGCGGTTGCCGCCGGCACCGAGCGCGGCGTCGCGCTGTCCGGTCATTGCGTAGATCCGGTAGTGCCCGGCCCCGAGTTGCCCGCCGTGGCGCGCAGCCAGCATTCGCTCGCGCGGCCCGAAGCCGGCTGCGGCGCCCGTGCCCTGAGTCTCCGCGGCGCGCCGCGTGATCACGTTGATCACGCCGTTGACGGCGTTTGCGCCCCACAGCGTGCCGCCGGGGCCGCTGATGACCTCGATCTGCGCGACGTCCTCGAGCATCACGTCCTGGATGTCCCAGAACACGCCGGAGAACAGCGGGCTGTAGACGGTGCGACCGTCGATGAGCACCAGCATCCGGTTCGCGATCGTCGAGTTGAATCCGCGCGCGCTGATCGCGTATTGGCCTGCGAGCGCACGCGCGACGTGCAGATTCGGCGCCAGCCGCAGCGCTTCGGGCAGCGTCGTCGCGCCCGAGGCGCGGATGTCGGCGGCGCTGATCACGTACACCGATGCGGCCGCGGTGCCCAGCGGCTCCTCGCGTCGCGATACCGACGTGACGACGATCTCGCTCAGTTGCTCGAGCGTCAGATCGGCGAGGTCGCGCGAGCCGAGCGCCGCGCGATCCGATCGCGCCGGCGAGGATGCCAACGTGGCAGCGACAGCGATCGCAAGCGCTGCGACCTGCAGGCGATGGCAGCTGGGCCGGGTCGTCATCGTTGCGCCCCTCACGCCGATCGGATCTTCTTCTGCGTCGAACGAGTAGCCAGACTATAGAGATTTTGCGACGGGTTGCCTATCGGAAGGGCCTTGGCGATGTGCAGCCATTCCATGCCGCACGCACGGCTTTCGGCACGACCGCCGCCCGCGCGTGCTGCAATTCGTTGCGTCACCCCAGCAAGCCCGAGCGCTCGTGTCGGCTTCCGAGCCCGAGAACACCAGCCCGCGCAGCTGCCGCCGCTGCGATCTCTGGCGCAATGCGACCCAGGCCGTGCTCGGCGAAGGGCCTCGGCGCGCGCGCCTGATGCTGGTCGGCGAGCAGCCCGGAGACGCCGAGGACTTGCAGGGTCACCCGTTCGTCGGTTCGGCCGGGCAGCTGCTCGACCGGATGCTGCACGAGGCGGGCATCGACCGCGCCCAGGTTTTCGTCACCAATGCGGTCAAGCACTTCAAGTGGGAGCCGCGCGGCAAGCGCCGGATCCACAAGACGCCCGCGCAGCGGGAGATCGATGCCTGCCGGCTATGGCTGGACGAGGAAATCGGCAGCGTGCGTCCGGACGTGATCGTCGCGATGGGTGCGACTGCGGTCAAATCGGTGCTGGGACCGGCGGCGGGGACGATCGATTCGCTGCGCCGGCGCGACGATCTGGAGCGCGAGGGTGCTCGCGTGGTCGTCACGTACCATCCGTCGGCGCTGCTGCGCGCGCCGACGCCGGAGCTGCGCCGCAAGCTGCAGCGGGCTTTCGCCGACGACCTGTCACGCGCCGTGGAGGCGGGCGCTGCAGCGCGGGATCGCTGAGGGTGGCGACGCGGCTTTTCTGCAGTCGCCGCGGGCCGCCGCACGAGCTCAAAGCTGGCGCAGCCAGACCTCGGAAATCGTGTGATCGGCGCGCTTTCGCAGGACCACGTGCGCGCGCTCTCGCGTGGGCAGGATGTTCTCCTCCAGGTTCAGCAGGTTGATCTCGCGCCAGATCCGCCGCGCCGTTTCCCGGGCTTCGACCGGGGACAGGTCGCGGTAGTGATGGAAGTACGATCCAGGGTGACTGAAAACCGCGCGCTGCAGCCACAGGAAGCGCTCGATGTACCAGCTCTCGATGTCGCCGGCGTTCGCATCCAGGTACAGCGAGAAGTCGAAGAAATCCGACACGATGATGTTCGGCGGATGCGCGCGGCGCGAATCGACGGTGCCGGTCTGCAGCACGTTCAGCCCCTCGAAGATCAGGATGTCCGGGTTCTCGATCGTCTGCAACTCGCCCGGCACGATGTCGTAGGCCCGGTGCGAGTACACCGGTGCGTCGACGCGCGTCTTTCCGGCCTTCACGTCCGCCAGGAACTTGATCATCCGGCGCCGGTCGTAGCTCTCTGGGAACCCCTTGCGGCGCATCAGTCCGCGCTCCTCGAGCACGCGGTTCGGCAGCAGAAATCCGTCGGTGGTCACCAGCGCCACCCGCGGATGGTCCGGCCAACGCGACAGCAGCGCCTGCAGCACGCGTGCAAACGTGCTCTTGCCCACCGCGACGCTGCCGGCAACCGCGATCACGTAAGGGCGGCTGCCGACGAGCCGCCCGAGAAACTCGTCCTTGACTCCGCTCAGGTTACGGGCCGAACGGAAGTGCAGGTTCAGCAGCCGCGACAACGGCAGATAGACCTCGACCACGTCGTCGAGCGACACCTGCTCGTTCGCGCCCCGTAGCGCCGCCAGGTCGGGCTCGGCGAGCGTCAGCGGCGTGTTCGACCGCAGTTGGGCCCAATCGTCGCGAGCGAACTTGATATAGGCCGAAAACGAGGTCTGGGCTCGCCGATCCATGGTCGGACAGGATCGTAGCACCGGCGAGCGCGCGGTGCATCGCCGGGGCTCGCGACGGCCTCACCAACCGGCGCCGTCATGCCAGTGACGATACCGCCAGTAGCCCGGCCAGCGACGGTATGCGGGGTAGCCGCGGTACCCGGGCACGACGACCGCGCCCGGAACGACTGCAACGGGCGCGGGCGCGACCACGACCGGCGCGCCCCGATAG
>DATLGW010000061.1:0-1779 GCA_035540315.1 Burkholderiaceae bacterium
GTACGCAGCTGCGCGGCAGCGGGCGCGTGCTCGTTGCGGGCGCTCAGCCGATGCCAGGCGGTGACCGAGGCGACGGTGTAGATCGCGAACAGCACTGCGATCGCGGCGAACATCCAATAGTCGGGCACGCCGAAGCGCCAGCCGATCACGCCGACTGCGCCGCCGGCCGCATTGATTCCGATCAGCGTTGCGGCGGCCGCAGCGGGTCTCTGGCCGAGCGCCTGCAGCAGGTGGTGCGCATGGTGCCGATCGGCAGACATCGGGGAGCGGCCGCTCGCCGCGCGGCGCAGCATGCAGGACACGGTGTCGAACAGCGGCACGATCAGGATCCACAGCGCAGCGACCGGGCTCAGCCGGTGGCCGTGCGGCAGGCTGGCGGCTGCGACCGCGAACCAGCCGAGCGCGAAT
Source organism: Burkholderiaceae bacterium (assembly GCA_035540315.1). Classification (GTDB taxonomy): domain Bacteria; phylum Pseudomonadota; class Gammaproteobacteria; order Burkholderiales; family Burkholderiaceae_E; genus DATLGW01. The sequence goes on from DATLGW010000061.1 coordinate 409, forward strand.
CCGAGCGCCAGGCTGCCGGCATCGCCGAGGAACACGGACGCCCGCGCGCGCCACGGAGTGCGCAGGTTGTAGACCAGAAACCCGAGCAGCGCGCCGATCAGCGCGTACAGCGCGATCAGCGGGCTCGGGCCGGCGACTGCGCCGGAGTCGGCGATCAATGCGAACACGACGACGAACCATGCCAATGCGGTCACGCCGATGCCCGCGGCGAGCCCGTCGACCCCGTCGATCATGTTCGTCGCATTGACCACGCCGAGTATCCCGAACACGGTCAGCACGACCGACCAGCTGCCGAGCCACAGCACCTGCGGGCTCACCAGTTGTCCGACGTCGGTCAGCAGGTTGCCTGAGGCGGTCACCGCGACCCAGATCGCGAACGCCTGCATCGCGAACCGCGGCAGCGACGGCAACGGACGCAGATCGTCGGTCAGCCCGAGCAGCATCAGCATCAACAGCCCGGCCAAAAAGCCGGTCGACACGCTCGAATGCAGGTCGAGCGCCAGCGTCGCAATCGTGAATGCCGCCAGGATCGCGATGCCGCCCACCAGCGGAACCGGTCCGTGATGCTGCTTGCGCGCATCCGGCACATCCATCAGTCGAAGCCGCGGCGCATAGTGCGCAAGCAGCGGAACCAGAACGATCACCAACAAGAACGACAACGACAACGACGCCAACTGCATGATCCCCTGCTCATTTTTCGTCTGGAGGCAGATTCGTCGCCGCTTCGAGGCGGCGATCGGAGGCGCCGCTCGCAAGCGGCGTGCCACCGGGGGGCGAATCCTTTGCACTCAAGCCTCTACGCCATGCCGCGACCGCACAATCCGGGGTTTATACGTATTCGCCAGGCGGCGGTGTAAACGCCGCCGTCGAGCAATTCGTCACGGATGCTGGGGCGCGTGCCTTATCTCACGCGCAGGCTCCGCATTGTGTCCTAGATTCGGCAGCTGGAATTCGAAGCCGGTCGATGAACGAGCTTGATATCCAGTCCTTCTGGCAGGCCCATCCGTGCGGCGAGACGCTGGTTCCGGAAGCGAACTTCCGGCGCGACGTCGAGTCGTTCCTGCAACGCTACGACGCCTACCGGTACACGAAGGAAAGCCACATCCTCGAGTGCCTGGACGCGATCGATTTCGTCGGGCGTGAAACGCTCGAGATCGGATTGGGGCAGGGCGCCGATGCCGAACAGATCATCCGCCGTGGCGCAGTGTGGTCGGGGGTCGACCTCACGCCCGAGTCGATCGACCGGGTACGCATGCGTTTGCAGCTGCGCGGGCTGCCGTACCGCGATCTGAAACAGGGCAGCGTGCTGGCGCTGCCGTTCCCCGACCGCCAGTTCGACGTCGTGTTCAGCCACGGCGTGCTGCACCACGT
>DATLGW010000062.1:0-1627 GCA_035540315.1 Burkholderiaceae bacterium
CAGCGCAATGACGAACGTGACGGCGCGAAAGAAGATCCGCCACCGCCGCGCGCGCCGCTGCTCGTCGATCGCCGCCTTCGCGACCCGCTCGAGCGTGCGCCGCTCCCAGCCGCCGTCGCGCGCCGCCGCGCGGGTGTCGCCGACCACTGCCGGCGGATCGCTGTCAGTCATCCGATTTTCTTCCCTCGATCCAGATCCAGCCGTCGTGTTCGCGGCAACGCACCGGCTGCAGGCCACGGCCGCGGCACGGTCCGCCTTCGCACCGGCCGTCGGAGGCCGCGTAAGTCGCACCGTGAACCGAGCATAACAAGGAGCGGCCGGACTCGTCGAAGAACTTTCCGGCAATCCAGTCGAGCTCCACCCCCACGTGCGTGCAGCGGTTCACGTAGGCACGCACGATGCCGGCGCTGCGCACCGCGAACGCCGGCTCGCCGGCGGAAGTCACGAAGCGCACTCCGTCGCCGCCTTCGGCCAGCGCCGAGCTCTCGCACACCCGTACCCATTCAGCCGCCTGCGGCATCCCCGCTCGCCAAAGGTTGCAACGCGAGACGCTCGCGCAGCCAGCGCTCGACGTCGGGGACCGACTCGGCGAGCGCGTCCGGCTGCGCCGCGGCGAGCGTGGCGCGATCGTGCGCGCCGTACAGCACCCCGACGCTGGCAGCGCCGGCCGACTGCGCCATCTGCACGTCGTGCGTCGTGTCGCCGACCATCACCGCGCGAGGCGCCGGCACGCCGAGCTCGTCGCAGATGTCGCGCAGCATCCAAGGGTCCGGCTTCGGCGCGCCCTCGTCGGCGCAGCGTGTCGTCGCGAACAGCCGCCCCAGGCCGGTGCGCTCCAGCGCCCGGTTCAAGCCCACGCGCGACTTGCCGGTCGCGACCGCGATCGGCACGCCGGCGGCATCGAGCCGCTGCAGCAATGCCGGAACGCCGGCGAACATCTGCAGCTCGCCGTCTCGGCGCAGGTAGTGAAACCGGTAGCGCTCGACGAACGCCGCGATCTGATCGCGCTGGATCGTCGGACACGCATGCGACACCGCCTGCAGCAGGCCCAGCCCGATCACCCAGCTCGCCTGTTCGCGGGTCGGCATCGGCAACCCCAGGTCGACCGCCGCGGCTTGGATCGCCTCGACGATCGCGCCGGTGGAGTCGACCAGCGTGCCGTCCCAGTCGAACACCACCAGATCAAACCGGCGCATCGCACTCGTCCAGCAAACGACGGAACGCGGGCGGCAGCGGCGCTTCGATCCGCAGCGGCCGGGCCTCGGCCGGATGAGCGAAAGACATCGCAAAAGCGTGAAGAAACATTCGCTTATGTGCCGTTTTATCAAGTAATTTATTAAGAATGAAGTCGCCGTACTTGTCGTCGCCCAGCAGCGGGAACCCGACATGCGCGAGGTGCACGCGGATCTGGTGCGTGCGCCCGGTCAGCAGTTCCACGGCCAGCAGCGTCACCGGGCCGAACGCCGGGTGCGTCGCGCCCCGCACCGGCCGCACCCGGGTCCCCGCGTGCTGGCCGCCTTGCTGCACGACGACCCGGCGCTCGCCCTCGGCAGTCACGTACTTGTGCAACGGGAAATCCAGCGTGCGCGGCCCGGCATCCCACTGCCCGCGGACAAGCGCCCGATAC
>DATLGW010000063.1:0-4186 GCA_035540315.1 Burkholderiaceae bacterium
CAGCTGCACCGGCACGTCGTGCAGCACGCGCGCGGACTCCGGCCCGAAGCTCTGGATCGCGCCGAGCGAGAACGCGTATGCGAGAAAGAACGCGAAGCTCATCCACACCGCCGGCAGGCGCAGGAACCCGAACGTCGACGCGGCGTCGCCCGCAGCGGCGCCGGCGCTGCGCGCGTGGGGCGCGCTCCCGTGCAGCAGACGGCGGTTGTGCCAGACCAGCGCGAGGATCGCGAGCGACACGACGCCGGCGGCCGCAACCGCGCCGCGCCAGCCGCCGAACTGCGCGACCCCGACCAGGAACGCCGGCGCGGCGGCCCAGCCGAGATTGCCCGAGATGCCGTGGATCGCGTAGGCGCGCCCGAGCCGCGCAGCGCCGATCCGGGCGTTGATGATCGAATAGTCGATCGGATGGAATGCCGCATTGCCAATGCCGGCGACGACCATGAATCCCATCAGCGACGCGTAGTTCGGGCTCAGCGACAGCCCGAACGCGGCGATCGCGAACAGCGCGAGCGATGCGAGCAGCACCGGCACTGCGCCGACCCGATCGACGATGAAGCCCGCAGTCGCCTGCCCGATGCCCGACACGAAGAAGAACACCGTGACCAGCAGCCCGAGCTCTGCATACGACAGGTCGAACGCTTCCTTGATCCACGGGAACAGCGGAATCAGGATCAGGTGGAAGAAATGCGACAGGCCGTGCGCGATCGAGATGACGGTGATGATCTTCAGGTCGTCGCGCGATCGTTCGGGCGCGGGAGCGGCAGCGGATTCCATCGCCGAAGGATAGCGGATCGGGCGCGCCGGGCACCGCATGCGATCCCGCGGCATCGAGGAATCGGCGACAATGCCGTCGCCCCGCCGGCCGTCCCGAGGACCTGCAGATGAGCGCCGAACTCGTGTTCTACACCCACCCGATGTCGCGCGGCCGCATCGTGCGCTGGATGCTCGAGGAAGTCGGGGCGCCGTACCGGACCGAGCGGACCGAGTTCGGCGCTGCGATGAAAGCCGACGCGTACCGCGCGATCAATCCGATGGGCAAGGTGCCGGCGATCCGGCACGGCGACATCGTCGTGACCGAGACCGCTGCGATCTGCGCCTATCTGGCCGACGCGTTCCCTGAGGCCGGACTCGCGCCGCCGGCGGGCGACCCGCTGCGGGGCAGCTACTACCGGTGGCTGTTCTTCGGCGCCGGTCCGCTGGAGGCTGCAGTGACGAATCAGGCGCTCGGCGTCGAGGTGCCCAAGGAGCGGCGCGGCATGGTCGGCTACGGCACGCTGAAGACCGTGCTCGACACGCTCGAGCGCTGGCTCGCCGATCGGCAGTTCTTCGTCGGCGATCGGTTCAGCGCAGCCGACGTCTACGTCGGCTCGCAGCTGGGTTGGGGAATGCAGTACGGGACGATCGACAGGCGCGCAGTGTTCGAGCGCTATTTCGAGCCGCTGCGCGAGCGGCCGGCGGCAGTGCGGGCGCGTGCGATCGACGACGAGTTGCTGAAGTCGACCTCCGAGCCGCACCGCTGAGCGCCGCTTCGCCGGCGCCGCGTCGATGTCGACCCCGCTGCGCAACCCGATCGCTTTCCTGCTGCTGCCGCAGTTCACCGTGATCGCGCTGTCTTCGGCAATCGAACCGCTGCGGATCGCGAACCGATACGTGCAGCGCAAGTACCAGTGGCGGCTGTTGTCGCTCGACGGGCGGCCGGTGCCGGATCACAACGGAATGCTGATCCAGACCGACGGGTCGGTCGACGACTGCGGGCCGCTGGGCACGCTGATCGTCTGCTCGGACCTGCGTCCGGAGCGCTTCTACAGCGCGAACCTGAAGCGCTGGCTGCATGCGCTGGATCGCGCCGGCACGACGCTCGGCGGCCTCGACACCGGCTGCCTGATCCTCGCGCGCGCGGGGCTGTTGCGCGGCTGCCGTGTGACGATGCATTGGGAGGTGATCGATGCCGTCCGCGAACGATTTCCCGAAATCGATTTGCGCCCGACGCTGTTCGAAATCGATTCGCGACGGCTGTCGAGCGCCGGCGGCACCGCCGTGCTGGACATGATGCTGGCGCTCGTTGCGCTCGACCACGGCGACACCGTCGCGCGGCGCGTCGCCGAGCACTGCCTGCACGAGCGGATCCGCAGCGGCGCGAGCGGCCAGCGAATGCCGCTGGCGGTGCGCAGCGGTGCGCACCATCCGAAGCTGCTGAAGGCGCTGCGGCTGCTCGAGGACGGCGAGCCGCAGCAGCCGCGCACGGTCGCCGCGCTCGCGGCCGAGCTGCAGGTGTCGCAGCGCCACCTGCTGCGGCTGTTCCGCCAGCAGCTCGCGGAGTCGCCGCAGCGCTATCAGTTGCGGGTGCGCCTGGAGCGGGCGCGTGGGCTGCTGATGCAGACCGACCTGCCGGTCACGCAGATCGCGCAAGCCTGCGGCTTCCAATCCACCGCGCACTTCGCGCGCGCCTATCGGAACCGCTTCGGAAAACCGCCGTCGATGACGCGACGCGCGAGCGCGGCGCCGGCGCCGCTGACGATCGATCGCGACCGCTGACGCGTCGATGCGGGCTGCCACCGTCCGACCGGGCGTCCTGGCCGCGACCATGTCTGAATCGGGCAATTAGCCGTCCGATCCAGGCAAGCGCCGGCCGGCGGCGCGACCTATCGTTCGCGGGTCGGCAATCCAACGAACGAGCGCGGCAATCGGCAGCTCGTACGGATCCGGCACAGCGCATCTGAACAGGCAACGGAGGGGGCCATGAGGATTTCGCGCATCTTTCGGATGATCGCGTTCGCCGCCGGCATGACCGCCGGGGGCACGGCGCTCGCGTCGGGCGGGACGCTGGTGGTTCTGCAGCCGGCAGTGGCCCGGCACCTGAACTCTGCCGTGCAGTCCGGGACTGCCACCGGCATTCCGGCGTCGCAGGTGTTCGCGAGCCCGCTGCGGTACGACGGCGACGGCGACTGGGAGCCCAAGCCGTACCTCGCCGAGAGCTGGAGCTTCCAGGACGACGGCATGTCGCTGCTGCTCAAGCTGGTTCCGAATGCGGTGTTCCACGACGGCAAGCCGATCACGTCCGAGGACGTCGCGTTCTCGATCATGGCGGTCAAGGAGCATCACCCGTTCCAGTCGATGTTCGCGCCAGTCGTGCGCGTTGACACGCCGAGCCCGCAGATCGCGATCCTGCGCTTCTCGCAGCCGCACCCTGCGATCCTGCTGGCGCTGTCGCCGGCATTCGCGCCGGTGCTGCCGAAGCACGTCTACGGCGACGGCCAGGACCTGAAGACGCATCCGCGCAACGCGATGCCGGTCGGCTCGGGCCCGTACAAAGTCGTCGAGTTCAAGCCGAGCGAACACATCATCATGGAGAAGCACCAGGACTTCTTCATCAAGGGACGCCCGAAGTTCGACCGGCTGGTGTTCAAGGTCGTGCAGGATCCGGCGGCGATCGTGCTGGCCTTCGAGCGCAAGGAGGCGCACTACCTGCCTTGGCTGTCGTCGGTCACGGTGGCCGAACAGCTCAAGCGCTTCCAGCACCTGGAGGTGTCGAACCGGGGCGCCGAGGCGATCGGGCCGCTCGGTTGGCTGGCATTCAACCTGCAGCGCAAGCCGTACGACGACGTGCGCGTGCGCAAGGCGATCTCGTACGCGATCGACCGCGAATTCATCATCAGCAAGCTGCACCGCGGACTGACGAAGCCGGCGACCGGGCCGATCGCGCCGGGCACGCCGTTCTATACCGACAAGGTCGAGCGCTACAAGCTCGACCTCGCGAAGGCGACGCGGCTGCTCGACGAGGCGGGTCTGAAGCCCGACGCGCAGGGCGTTCGGCTGCGGATGCAGATCGACTACCTGCCGAACACCCCGGACAATTCGCAGACCGTCGCCGAGTTCCTGCGCTCGCAGCTGAAGAAGATCGGCGTCGAGGCGACGGTGCGCGCGCAGCCGGATTTCCCGACCTGGGCCAAGCGGGTCAGCAATCATGACTTCGACGTGACGATGGACGGCTCGTTCAACTACGGCGACCCGGTCATCGGCGTGCACCGCACGTACCTGTCGTCGAACATTCGCAAGGGCGTGATCTGGTCGAACACGCAGAACTACGTGAACCCGAAGGTCGACGATCTGCTCGCGAAGGCGACGGTCGAGCGCGATCCGGCCAAGCGCAAGGCGCTGTACCACGAGTTCCAGCGCATCGTCG
>DATLGW010000064.1:0-6038 GCA_035540315.1 Burkholderiaceae bacterium
GTCCGATCAGCCACGGCAGCGGACTGTTCAGCGCCGCGAGCGCGGCCCCCGCAGGAACGGCGATCAGCAGACTCTTCGCGAAGCCGCGCGCGGCGACGGAGCGCATCGTGGTTGCTGCTATATTGCCGCGTTGACCGCGACGCGGTTATGGAGACGGATTCGCCGCCAGTATGAAGCAGCTGCTCGGCCAGTTCGGTACCGCGCTTGCGGCAATGACGGCTTGCGGCACGTTCGCGGTCGCGCAACCGGCCGGCGCGCCATCCGGCGGCGGCGCTCGCGGCGGCTGCGCCGGATGCGGCACGGTGATCGGCATCTATCAGACGAGCAAACCGGTCCCGGTCCGATCGGCTCCGCCGCCGGCGGCCTCCGCGCCGGCCGCCAAGCCCGCCGCTGCGCAGCCGGCGCCGCAGGGGCGCGAGGACAAGTCGCCGCGGCGCCCCGGGTTCGAGGTCGTCATCGAGATGGACGACGGCAGCGAACGGCGGATGCTGTACCAGAACCGGCCGGCGCTCGACGTCGGCGACAAGGTCCGGTTGCGGCACGGTCAGATCTACCTGCGCTAGTTGCGGATGCGATCGCGGTTTCCGGTTGCGATCGAGGAGGTGCTGGCCGTCGCATGCATGGCGCTGCTGGTGCTGATCACGCTGGTCAACGTGATCGTGCGTTACCTGACGCAGCATTCGGTCGCCGCGACCGAGGAGATCTCGGTGTTCCTGATGATCGTGATGACGCTCGCCGGCGCGACCGCGGCCGCCGCGCGCGACCGTCACATCCGCATCGAGTACTTCTATCAGACCGGCAGCTGGCGCCGCCGGCGCGGTCTGGCGCTGTTCGCCGCCGCGGCAACCGCGGCATTCTTCATCGTGCTCGCGTGGCTGTCGGGCCGGGTCGTCTGGGACGAGTTCCGCTACGCCGAGACGACGATGGCGCTGGGCCTGCCGCGCTGGTGGTACACGATCTGGGTGCCGGTGCTGTGCGTGGCGCTCGCGCTGCGGGCGATCGGCGTCGCGGCTGCGGTCGCCGCCGGCGGATTGAGTCCCGCGCAGCATGTCGACGATTCCGGCGCGGGCGCGGGGACCGTCGCCGACACCGGGGCGGCGCCCGCGGCTGCAGCGCGGATCGAGCGGCCGCCGCGCGAATGATCGGCACGCTGCTGTTCGCGATGTTCGCGGTGCTGATGCTGGCCGGGGTGCCGGTCGGCGTCGCGCTCGGCATCGGCGGCACGATCGCGATCGCGATCGCGAATGCCGATGCGATGTATTTCGGCATGCTGGCCGCGCCGCAGAACTTCCATGCGGGCCTGGCGAAATATCCGCTGCTCGCATTGCCGATGTTCGTGCTGGTCGGGGCGATCTTCGAGCGCTCCGGCGTCGCGCAGCGGCTGGTGACTTTCGCCGGCGCGATCGTCGGCCGCTCGCCCGGCATGCTGCCGATGGTCGTCGTGCTGGTCGCGATGCTGCTCGGTGGAATTTCGGGCTCGGGGCCGGCGACCGCCGCGGCGCTCGGCGGCGTGATGCTGGTCGCGATGGCGCGCGCCGGCTATCCGGCCGCGTTCTCGGCCAGCGTGATCGGATCGGCGGCGGCGATCGACATCCTGATCCCGCCGTCGATCGCATTCATCGTCTACAGCGTGCTGGTGCCCGGCGCGTCGGTGCCGGCGATGTTCGCCGCCGGCATCGTGCCCGGGCTGCTCGCCGCAGTCGCGCTGATCGTGCCGGCAGTGTGGCTGTCGCGCCGCCACGGCATGGGCGCGGGCGAGATCGGCCAGCCGCGCCCTCCGTTCTGGCGTTCGCTGCGCGAAGCGTCGTGGGGGCTTGCCGCGCCGGTGCTGATTCTGGGCGGCATGCGCGCCGGCTGGTTCACGCCGACCGAGGCGGCGGTCGTCGCCGTGGTCTACGGCCTGTTCGTCGGCGTCGTCGTGCACCGCACGCTCGGATGGCGCGAGCTGTACGAAACGTTTCGCGACGCCGCCGAGACCTCGGCAGTGATCATGCTGGTGATGGGACTCGCCGGCATCTTCGCGTATTCGGTCAACACGCTCGGCCTGGCCGACCCGCTGATGGCGGCGATCCAGGCCGCCGGCCTCGGATCCGCGACGACGCTGATGCTGGTGCTCGCCGTGCTGCTCGCGGTCGGCATCGTGCTCGACGGCGTGTCGATCTTCCTGATCTTCGTGCCGCTGCTGTATCCGATGATGGTGTTCTTCAACTGGGACCCGGTCTGGTTCGGCGTGCTGCTGACGATGATGGTCGCGATCGGGCAGTTCACGCCGCCGATGGCGGTGAACCTGCTGGTCGCATGCCGGCTCGCCGGCGTGCGCATCGAGCAGACCGTGCCGTGGACGCTGTGGCTGCTGGTTTCGTTTCTGCTCGCGACGCTCGCCGTCGCGGTTTTCCCGGGGCTCGCGGTCTGGCTGCCGCGTTCGCTCGGGTATTAGGGAAGGGTGTCGGCGCGTCCGGAATCCGGATCGCGTCCGCACCCCGATCGGTGCAAAATCACTGAGTCGATGAGAGGAGAACGATCGATGAAACGTCGTGAAATGCTGAAGACCGGCATTGCCGCCGGCAGCGCGCTGGCGATGCCCGCGATCCTGAAGGCGCAAACCCAGTACAAGCCGGAATACAAGATGTCGACCGTCGTGGGCCCCGCGCTCGCATGGGGAAAGGGCGGCGAGATCTTCGCGAACCTGGCGCGAGAGAACACGCACGGGCGCATCAACATCAAGATGTATCCGGGCGCGAGCCTGGTGCAGGGCCAGCAGGACCGCGAGTTCGCGGCGATGCGCCAGGGAATCATCGACGTGCTGTGCGGCGCGCCGATCAACTGGTCGACCACGGTCAAGGAATGCCTGCTGTATGCGCTGCCGTTCCTGTTGCCTGATCACCGCGCGTACGACGCGGTCGTCAATCATGAAGTGACGACCAAGGACTTCTTCGACATCATCCGGCGCAACGGCGCCGAGCCGCTCGCGGTCGGCGAAACCGGCTACCGGCAGCTGTCGAACAGCAAGCGGCCGGTGGTGAAGCCTGACGACCTCAAGGGGCTGAAGATCCGCGTCGTCGCCAGCCCGATGTTCCAGGAGATCATGACCGGTCTGGGCGCGAATCCGACGTCGATGAGCTGGGCCGATGCGCAGCCGGCGTTGGCATCGGGCGCGGTCGACGGCCAGGAAAACCCGATGGAGGTGTTCCTCGGCTTCAAGATCCACACGCTCGGGCAGAAGTACGTGACGAAGTGGAACTACACGAACGACATCCTGCTGTTCGCGATCGCGAACCCGGTCTGGAGCAGCTGGACCCCGCAGGACCAGAAGCTGGTCCGCGAAGCGGCGCAGGAAGCGGCACGTCAGCAGACGAAGCTGGTGCGCGACATCTATGCGCGCGACGTCGACGCGGTCCGCGCGATCGGCGTCGAGGTCCACGTGCCGACGCCCGCCGAGATGGAGCAATGGCAGATCGCCGCCCGCCGCCCGTACGCGCGCTGGAAGGCGCACGTCGGCGCGCCGCTGGTGACGAAGGTCGAGGAGGTCGTCGCGAAGACGCGCAAGGCTTGACGCCGCGCCGCTCGCCGCCGCCCTACCGCGGCGCTGCCGCCGTCCCGCCGCCGAAGACGGCGGTGACGGCGGGCGCAGCCGCCGGTTCGACGAACGCCGGCGGCTCGTAGGCGCGCACCGCCGGCAGCGGACCGCGCCAGCGCTCGATCTGCACCAGGCAGCTCTGCGCCGCGCAGCCCTGCGACAGCCGCGACGCGCCGGCGTCTCGCGTCAGCACGTTCGGGTTGCCGTGCCGATCGAGCGCGCCGGGTTCGCCCGGCGCGGGCTCGGACAGCGACTCCGGATCCCACCAGGCGCCGGTCGACAGCTTGACGACGCCGGCGCGGATCGCATCGCTGACGCGGGCCGCGGCCAGGCATTGGCCGCGGTCGTTGAACACCCGCACCGCGTCGCCGTCGGCGATGCCGCGCGCGCGGGCGTCCTCGGCGCTGATCATGACCGGCTCGCGGCCGCCGATCTTGTTCGCCGCGCTGGTCGGCGCGAAATCGAGCTGGCTGTGCAGCTTCGTGTGCGGCTGGTCCGAGATCAGGTGCAACGGATACCGTTCGCTGCGCGGGCTGCCGAGCCATTCGACCGGTTCGAGCCACGCCGGATGCCCGGGGCAGTCGTCGTAGCCGAACGACGCGATCCGCTGCGAGAACAGCTCGATCCGCCCGCTCGGGGTGTCGAGCGGGAACGCCTGCGGGTCGCGCCGGAAGTCCGCGAGCATCACGACCGGCTCGGGGTTCGGCGGCAGCTCCAGACCGCCCGCTTCCCAGAATGCGTCGAACTCCGGCAGCTCGACGCCGGCGCTCGCGAACGACTGCGCCGATCGCTCGTACAGCGCGCGCAGCCAGCCGCGCGCGTCGCGCCCCTCGGTGAACTCGTCGCTGCGGCCGAGCCGCGCCGCGATCGCTGAAAAGATCGCATAGTCGTCGCGCGCTTCGCCCGGCGATGCGACGAGCCGCTTCATCGCGATCATCAGCGGATCGCGGGTCGTGTAGCCGATGTCGTCGCGCTCGAGCGTCGTCGTCGCCGGCAGCACGATGTCGGCCATCTTCGCCGACGCGGTCCACATCTGCTCGTGCACGATCACCGTCTCGGGCCGCCGCCATGCGCGCGCGAAGCGGTTCAGATCCTGATGATGATGGAACGGATTGCCGCCGGCCCAGTAGACGAGCCGGATGTCGGGATAGCGGTGGCGCGCGCCGTTGTAGTCGTACGGCGCGCCCGGCGACAGCAGCATGTCGGCGATCCGCGCGACCGGAATGAACTCGCGCACGGCGTTGTCGAGTTGCGGCAGCGCCGCCGCCCGCAGATGCCGGCCGTTGCTGCCCATCAGGTTCGTCGCGCCGTAACCGACCGCGAAGCCGCCGCCCGGCAGCCCGACCTGTCCGAGCGCGCACGCGAGCCCGACGGCCGCCCAGAACGCCTGCTCGCCGTGATCGGCGCGCTGCAGCGCCCAGGCGACGTTGACGATCGATCGCGTCTGCGCCATCTCGATCGCGAGCCGGCGCAGCCGCTCGGCCGGCACGCCGGTGATCGGCGCGGCCCATTCGGCATCGCGGACCGTGCCGTCGGCCTGCCCGAGCAGATACGCGCGCCAGCGATCGAAACCGGTGCACCAGCGCTGCAGGAACTGCGCATCGTGCCGATCCGCCCGGATCAGCTCGCAGGCGATCGCCAGCATCGCGGCGGCATCGGTGTTCGGCCGGATCGCAATCCATTCGACGTGCGCGCCGGCCCCCGCATCGAGTTCGCCGCGAACCGGACTGAAGTTGACGAACCGGCAACCGGCGCGCGCCATCGCGGCCAGTCCCTGCGCCGCCCGATGCCGCGATGCGCCGCCCTGCCCGATCTGCGCATTCTTCGTCGGCACGCCGCCGAACGCGACGAACAGCCGCGTGTGACGCGCGAGCACGTCCCAGTCGTGGTGCTCGGTCATCAGCCGGTCCATCGGCGCGACCACGTGCGGCATCAGCGCGCGCCCGGCGCCCAGGCTGTACGAGTCGACGTGCCGCACGTAGCCGCCCAGCACGTTCAGGAAGCGGTGGACCTGGCTCTGCGCATGGTGGAAGCGCCCGGCGCTCGCCCAGCCGTACGAGCCGCCGAAGATCGCCGGGTTGCCGTGGCGCGCGATCACCCGCTGCAACTCCGCGGCGACGTGCGCGATCGCCTGTTCCCACGACACCTGCACGAACGGTTCCAGGCCGCGGCGCTCGCTCGCGCCGCCGGGCCCGCGCTCGAGCCAGCCGGCGCGGATCGCCGGCCGCAGCACGCGCGGCCCGTGCGCGTAGGCGTCGGGCATCGTCGGGCCGATCGGCGACGGATCCGGATCGTCGGCCAGCGCGCGCAGCGCGAGCCGATCGCCGCTGCCGCGCAGCGCCTCGTACGCGCCCCAGTGGCTCGACGATGCCCGACGCCTACGCGCACGGGCCGCGCGTGCTGCGGCCGGCGATCCGCGCCGGCTGGCTCGAGCGCGGGCCCGGCGGCGCGAGCGAGCGCC
>DATLGW010000065.1:0-5158 GCA_035540315.1 Burkholderiaceae bacterium
GCGCCGCATCCTTGGCCGCGCTGCCGGCGCGGGCGATCGCGCGGCTCGCCGCGCGCGCGCGCCGGCCGACATCGGCGACGTAGACCTGCACATCGATCGTGTTCATTGCGCTTCCATCGCGACCGGCACCGCGCACAGGCGCAGCACCAGCGATTCCAGGGCCTGCCATTCGTCCCCCGGCGCCACGCCCTTGACGATTCTATCCGTGCGCGCCGCCTGCCGCAGCAGCAGCCGCAGCGCGCGAGGCGACAGCCGCCGCAGCGCGGCCGAGTACACCCGCTGCCGTTCGCCCCAGATCCGCAGCTGCGACATCGCCTGCGGCGTCGCTGCGCTGCCGGAGAGCTTCAGCAGCGCCCGTGCGGCCTCTGCGATCGCCCACAGCACGACCGGCGCCGCAGTGCCTTCGGCGCGCAGCCCGTGCAGGCTGCGCAGCGCCCGGTTCGCGTCGCCGGCGAGCGCCGCGTCGACGGCGTCGAACACGTCGTAGCGGGCGACGTCGAGGACCGCCGCGCGCACTTCGTCCGCCGGCAGCGGTCCCTGCGGAAACAGCAGCGCGAGCTTGCGCAGCTCCTGCGCCGCGGCCACGAGATTGCCTTCGACGCGTTCGGCGATCAGCTCGAGCACTGCCGGCTCGGTGCGTTGTCCCTGGCTTGCCAGCCGTGCCGCCAGCCATTGCGGCAGCGCGCCGCGCTCGATCGTCGGGACCGTGACCACCAGCCCCAGCGCGTCGATCGCCTCGAACCACGCGCTGTCGGTGGTCTTGCGATCCAGCCGCGCGCTGCTGACGAGCAGCCGCACGTCGTCGGCCAGCTGTGCGGCCAGCTGCGCGAACGACTGGCCGAACTCCTGCGTCGGTCGGGCCGGCAGCCGCAGCTCGATCAGCTTGCGATCGCCGAACAGCGATCCGGTCGCCGCATCGGCGGCGAGCGCCTCGAAGCGAAAGCCGCGGTCGACCGTGTGCACGACCCGCTCGCTCCAGCCAGCCGCGCGCGCGGCAGCGCGCACGGCGTCGGCAGCTTCCAGCACCAGCAGCGGCTCGTCGCCGGCGATCCAGGTCGCGGGCCTGACGCCGCGCTTCAGCGCATCGTGCAGCCGCTCGAGCCGAATCATCGCGCCGGCGGCCGAGCGGCGGCCGGGGCCGACGCCATCGGCGCCTTGATCGACGACAGGCGCCGCAGCAGCTGCTGCGACACGTCGACCTGCATGTCGCGGTACAGCAGCGCTTCCTCGTGCTGCTTGCTGGTGAGATCGGTGTCGGCGACGGTGATAACGCGCTTGAGCACGAGCTCGGTCGGCGGCGTCAGCACGGTGCCGGCGGCGTCGACGACCCGGTAGACGATCCGCAGCCGCAGCTCGTATTCGCGCGGCCGCCCGGTCGGCGAGAACGTGACGATCTGGCGCTCCTGCGTCTCGCCGAGCACCTCCATCCGCGCCTGCGCCTGGTCAGGCCGCTCGACGATACGGGTCGCGGTATTCGCGCGCAGCGCGCGCCGGAATTCGGCGCCGGTCGGCGAGGTCGGCGGAAAGCCGACCCACAGCGTCTCGAACGGCAGCGCGAACACCCCGCGCAACCGGAAGCCGCAGCCGCCGATGGCCAGCGCCGACGCCGCCGCCGCGGCCGACGCGAGCAGCCGCCGCCGCGGCAGTGCAGCCATCGTCACACCACCACGTTGACGAGCCGGCCCGGTACGACGACGACTTTCTTCGGGGGCCGGCCCTCGGCGTGCCGCTCGAACGCCGCGCTGCCGAGCGCAGCCGCTTCGATCGCAGCCCGGTCGGCGTCGGCGGCCACCGTGACCGAGCCGCGCACCTTGCCGTTGATCTGCAGCACCAGATCGAGCTGGCGCTGCACCAGTGCAGCTTCGTCGACTGCCGGCCACGGCGCGTCGAGCAGATCGCCGGCCGCCGCCGCGTAGCCGAGCTCGGACCACAGCGCGTGCGTGACGTGCGGCACCACCGGATACAGGACTCGCAGCAGCACCGACATGCCCTCGCGCAGCACGGCCGCCGATCGGTCCCCCGCAGGCAGCTGCGCGGCCTCGAGCGCGTTGAGCATCTTCATCGCCGCCGACACCACGGTGTTGTACTGCATCCGCTGGTAGTCGTAGTCGGCCTGCTTCAGGATCGTGTGGATCTCGCGCCGCAGCGCGCGCTGCGCGTCGTCGAGCGAATCGGCGCTGCCCAGCGCGGCCGGCGCGCCGGCGATCGAATCGCGCCGAGCGTAAGCGAACGACCACAGCCGCCGCAGGAAGCGGCTCGCGCCCTCGACGCCGGCGTCGGACCATTCGAGCGTCTGCTCCGGCGGGCTCGCGAACATCACGAACAGGCGAGCCGTGTCGGCGCCGTAGCGGTCGATCAGCTGCTGCGGATCGACGCCGTTGTTCTTCGACTTCGACATCGTGCCCACGCCGCCGTAGTCGACTTCGGTGCCGTCGGCGCGCGACACCGCGCCGACGATCCGGCCGTCGGGCCCGTGGCGGTTTTCGACCGACTCGGGCGCGAAGTACTCGATGCCGCCGCGCTCGGACTTGCGGTAATAGATGTGGTTCAGCACCATGCCCTGGCACAGCAGCCGCGTGAACGGCTCGTCGAAGCGCACCAGCCCGACGTCCCGCATCACCTTGGTCCAGAAGCGCGCGTACAGCAGGTGCAGCACCGCATGCTCGATGCCGCCGATGTACTGGTCCATCGGCATCCAGTAGTCGTTGCGCGCATCGACCATCGCGTCGTCGCAATTGGGCGAGCAGTACCGCATGTAGTACCAGGCCGAGTCGACGAACGTGTCCATCGTGTCGGTCTCGCGGCGCGCCGGCTTGCCGCAGCGCGGGCAGTCGCAGCGCAGGAACCGCTCGTCCTTCGCGAGCGGGTTGCCGCTGCCGTCGGGAACCAGGTCCTCGGGCAGCACGACCGGCAACTGCTCGTACGGCACCGGCACCTCGCCGCAGGCGTCGCAGTGGACGATCGGAATCGGCGTGCCCCAGTAGCGCTGCCGCGAGATGCCCCAGTCGCGCAGCCGGTACTGCACGCGCTTTTCGCCCAACCCCTTCGCCTGCAGGTCGGCGGCAACCGCATCGACCGCCTGCGCATGGTTCATCCCGTCGTAGCGGCCCGAGTTCACGCAGGCCACGCCGTCCTTCGCTTCGTACCAGCTCTGCCAGCGGTCGGTCGTGAACGGCGGCTCGTCGGGCTTGGCGATCACCTGGCGGATCGGCAGCCCGTACTTCTTCGCGAACGCGAAGTCGCGCTCGTCGTGCGCAGGCACGCCCATCACGGCGCCGTCGCCATAGGCCATCAGCACGTAATTGCCGACCCAAACGTCGACCCGTTCGCCCGACAGCGGATGCCGGACCTGCAATCCGGTGCGAACGCCGGATTTCTCCATCGTCGCCAGGTCGGCTTCCATCACCGTGCCCCGCTTCGCCTCGTCGACGAACTCGGCGACTCGCGGATCGCGCGCGGCCGCGACCGCGGCCAGCGGGTGCTCGGGAGCCACCGCGACGAACGTCACGCCCAAAATCGTGTCGGCGCGCGTCGTGAACACGTACATGCGGCCGTCGCCGACGAGATGCCCGTCGTCGCCGGCGATCTCGTGGGTGAACGCGAAACGCACGCCGACCGAGCGGCCGATCCAGTTCTGCTGCATCAGCTTCACGCGCTCGGGCCAGCCGGGCAGGTGCGAGTCGACGTGCTCGAGCAGCTCGGCCGCGTAATCGGTGATCCGCAGGTAATACATCGGGATCTCGCGCTTCTCGACGGTCGCACCCGAGCGCCAGCCGCGGCCGTCGATCACCTGCTCGTTCGCGAGCACCGTCTGGTCGACCGGGTCCCAGTTGACGACGCCCGACTTTCGGTACGCGATCCCGCGCTCGAGCATCTTCAGGAACAGCCACTGGTTCCACTTGTAGTAATCGGGCGCGCAGGTCGCGACCTCGCGGCTCCAGTCGATCGCCAGCCCCATCGCCTGCATCTGCTTTTTCATGTAGGCGATGTTGTCGTAGGTCCAGCGCGCCGGCGCGACGTTGTTCTTCATCGCCGCGTTCTCGGCCGGCAGCCCGAACGCGTCCCATCCCATCGGCATCAGCACGTTGTGGCCGTTCATCCGCAGATGCCGGTACAGCACGTCGTTGATCGTGTAGTTGCGCACGTGCCCCATGTGCAGCTTGCCCGACGGGTACGGCAGCATCGAGCATGCGTAGTACTTGCCCTTCGGAAAGCGGGGATCCTGCTCGATTGCGCGGTAGGAGTCGTTTGCGGACCAGTGCCGCTGCGCGGCGGCCTCGACGTCGGCGGGAAGATAACGTTCTTGCATCGGTGATCCGGAAGGCGCCCGGGCGGCGCGCAGGGCGCGGAATACGCAGGCGCGGGGGCGCCGGGGAAACCGCGATTATAGCGGCGCAGCCCTCTAACTCGCGACCCGCAGCAGCAGCTTGCCCCGCGTTTCCCCGGCCTCGAGCCGGCGGTGCGCGGCGGCGGCGTCGGCGAGCGGGTAAACCCGGTCGATCGCGACCTGGAGCTCGCCGCCGGCGTACGCATCGAACAGCTCGGACGCTCGCCAGCGGATCTCCTCGGCGGTCGCGGTGTAGTCGGCGAGGTGCGGCCGGGTGAAAAACACCGAGCCGGCTTCGCCGAGCTCGAGCGGCTCGATCGCCGCGACCAGCCCGGAGGCGCCGCCGTAGTTCACGCACAGTCCGCGCCTCGCCAGGCTGCGGATGCTCGCGGCGATCGTGTCCTTGCCGACCGCGTCGTAGACGACGTCGACGCCGCGGCCGTCGGTGATCTGCATCACGGCCTGCCGGAAATCCTGCTCGCGGTATCGCACCACGTGATCGGCGCCGCGCTCGCGCGCGATCCGTTCCTTGTCTTCGCTGCCGACGGTGGCGATCACCGTCGCGCCGCGGCGCTTGGCCAACTGGATCAGCAGCTGGCCCACGCCGCCGGCGCCCGCGTGGACGAGGCATGCGTGTCCCGGCCCGAGCGGGAAAGTCGAGTGCGTCAGGTAATGCGCAGTGCAGCCCTGCAGCATCAGCGCGACGGCGACGTCGTCGGGGACGTGCTGCGGAATCGGAACCAGCCGCCATGCCGGCACGACGGCGAACTGCGCGTAGCTGCCGCGCGCCAGGCAGTAGCCGACGCGCTGGCCGACCTGCAGGTCGCATAC
>DATLGW010000066.1:0-2072 GCA_035540315.1 Burkholderiaceae bacterium
CGAATCGTTTGAAGCGCTGCTCGGGGATGCGGCCGCCGATGTGCGGGCGCGCTGCGGCGAGCTGAACCTGCTGTCACTCCGCCAGCAGCAGCTGCTCGGGCAGTGGAACGCGACGTCGGCGCCGTTCGAGCGCGAATCGACCGTTGCGGATTGGGTCGAGCGGTCGATCCGCGCGCATCGGGATCGGGTCGCGGTGCGCTGCAACGGCGAGTCGCTGACTTACGCACAGCTGGGGGCGCGGGTCGAGCGGCTGGCGCTTCGGCTGCGCGAGCGCGGCGCGCAGCGCGGCCGGCTGATCGGGCTGCTGCTGCCGCGCGGTACCGCAATGCTGACGGCGATGCTCGCGGTGATGAGGTCCGGCAGCGCGTACGTCGCGCTCGACCCGGCGTATCCGCCCGCGCGGCTGCGCTACGTGATCGAGGACGCGAACCTGGCCGTGGTCGTCGTGCAGCGCGCAGGCGAGCCGATCGACGCGATCGTGCCGGACGGCATCGAAGTGCTCGACGTGGAAGACGAGGCAGCGGTCGTCGTCCCCGCGATCGGTGCCGATCGCGATGCGCAACCGCCGGCACCGGCCGGACCCGACGATCCGGCCTATGTCAGCTATACGTCCGGCTCGACCGGGCAGCCCAAGGGCGTCGTCGTGCCGCATCGGGCGGTCGTGAATTTCCTGCAGTCGATGCAGCGGCAGCCGGGCCTCACGCCGCAGGACCGCCTGGTGGCCGTGACGTCGCTGTCGTTCGACATCTCGGTGCTCGAGCTGCTGCTGCCGCTGGTGGTGGGCGCGCGCGTGGCGATTGCCGATCGCGCGACCGTGCAGGACGGCCGTGCGCTGGCGTCGCTGCTGCGATCGGAGCAGGCGACCGTGATGCAGGCCACTCCGGCGGGCTGGCGGTTGCTGCTGGCGGCGGGCTGGTCGCCGCCGCCCGGCTTCAAGGCGCTGGTGGGCGGCGAGCCGCTGTCGCTCGACCTGGCGCGGCAGCTGCTGCAGCGGGCCGGCGAGTTGTGGAACCTGTACGGCCCGACCGAGACGACGGTCTGGTCGACCGCATGGCGCGTCGACGCCGACCGCCCGGTGATGTCGATCGGCACGCCGATCGCGAATACGCGGATTCACGTGCTCGACGAACGCCTGCAGCCGTGCCCGATCGGGGTCGCGGGCGAGATCTTCGTCGGCGGGGACGGCGTGGCGCACGGCTATCTGGGGCGGCCCGAGCTGACCGCGCAGCGCTTCGTCGCAGAACCGACGCGGCCGGCAGCGCGGATGTATCGGACCGGAGATCGCGGCCGCTGGGCGAGCGACGGTCTGCTCGAGCACCTGGGCCGCAACGACCTGCAGATCAAGGTCAACGGCCATCGGATCGAGCCCGGCGAGATCGAGGCCGCGGCGAACCGGCTGCCGTCGGTGTTGCAGACGGTCGCGATCGCACGCACGTTCGGGCCCGACGACCTCCGGCTGGTCCTGTACGTGGTCGCCGCCGGCGACGATTTGGATCCGCTGGGCGTGCGACGGCAGCTGCAGCAAACGCTGCCGGCGTACATGGTGCCGCAGCACGTCGTGAGGGTCACGGCCATTCCGACGCTGCCGAACGGCAAGACAAATTTCGCGGCGCTGCCGTCTGCGATCGACGAACCGCTGGATCGCGGTCGCGCAGCTGCGGACGAACCGAGGGGCGCCGCCGCGAGGCCGCTGTCGCCGATCGAGCAGTCGATCGCGCAGATCTGGGCTGCGCGCCTGGGCGTCGCGGCAATCCGGCCGGACGACAACTTCTTCGATTTGGGCGGAACGTCGTTGCTCGCGATGCAGGTGATCGTCGACCTCGAGAAGCAGCTGGGGCTGCGGGTCACGCCGGAGCGGATGGCGTTCGAGACGCTGTCGCAGCTCGCCGGCGAAGCCGCTCCGGCTGCGGCCAGCGCGCCGTCGCATCGGCCGCGCACGTTGCTGCGGTTCGGCCGCTCCGGCCGCGAGCTGGTCGGCGTGCTCCACCGGCCGGCGGCATCGCAGCCGCACCGCCCGGCAGCGGTGCTGTGCAACCCATGGGGACAGGAGGCGGTGCAGGCGCACCGGGCGC
>DATLGW010000067.1:0-4823 GCA_035540315.1 Burkholderiaceae bacterium
CGCGCCGCCGGCGATCCGCAGCGCAGCGCAGCTGCTGAACCCGGCGCTCGAGCGCCGGGTTCAGCAGCTGCGCTGCGCTGCGGATCGCCGGCGGCGCGTTTGCCTCCAGCGACAGCGTCAGCCGCTGCCACAGCTGCGCCGGCTTGAGCTGCTCGCGCGAGGCCATCGTCTCGAGCAGCAGGTTGCAGGCTTCGGGCAGATCGCGCGGCTGCATCAGCAGCTCGCGCGTTTCGGCCGGTACCGCCTCGCCGCGGGCCAGCCTCGACAGCCCGGCGTAACACGCCGGCTGCGGCTCGTCGCGCAGCACCCACTGCGGGTACTGGCGGTCGAACAGCGTCCACTGCTGGCGCTTGCCCAGGTTCAGCAGCCAGTCGCGACGCAGCAGGTCGGTGACCAGCAGCCCCGGGTGGCGCTCCAGGAAGCGTTCGATGTCGGCATCGGCGGCAGCGCTCAGGTGCTCGGGACGGTTGTCGGCGATCCGCAGCCGCAGCCGCCAGTAGTCGATGTACAGTCGCAGCGGATGATCGCTGCCGACGAGGGCCGCGGCAGCGTCGAAACGCTCCAGGTCGCCGGCGGCCAGCGCCTGGCGGGCCAGCAGGATCGCCTCATCGGCATCCTGCGCGGTCGCGGCCGCCTTCTGCTTGCCGCAGTGCTTGCACTGCGCCTTGCCCGCGCCCTGCGCGAGCGCCGGCGCGGCAAAGCCCAGCGCGCCGGCCAGGGCGCCTACAATGACGAAGCGACTGAGCCGACGCATTCGAACAAGGACTTGGACGAGAAAGCTGAAGTGGGAACGCAACAGCGCCCGAGCATAGCACCGGATGGCGATCGTGCGCTCGCCCTTGCGGATACCCGAAGGCGATTGATTGCCTGGCGTTGCGCGCTGGACCACACCGCCCGCGAGCGGCTCGACCGGGCGCTGGGCGAGCGGCTCGACCGCGAGCTGGCGCCGGCGGCTTCGCTTGCGGTGGGCGTGTATTGGCCGGTTCGCGGGGAGCCGGACCTGCGCGACCGCTACGACGCGTGGGCGCGCGCCGGCTGCCGGCTCGCGCTGCCGGTGTCCGAACCGGGCCGGCCGCTGCGTTTCATTGCATGGTCACCGGGCGCGCCGCTGATCGAGGGTCGCTTCCAAATTCCGCAGCCGGCCGCCGGCGACCAGATCGAGCCCGACCTGCTGGTCGTCCCCTGCGTCGGCTTCAGCCCGGAGTGCGTGCGGCTCGGTTACGGCGGCGGCCACTACGATCGCACGCTCGCGGCGCGGCGGATGCGCAGCATCGGCGTTGCGTACGACGAGACCGAGCTGGCGATCGTGCCGGGCGCGCACGACATCCCGCTCGACGCGGTGGTCACGCCGACACGGGTTGTTCGGCCGAGCTCGCGTGGAACGACTGCACCCACTCGGTCAGCGCGTCCGCCGGCTGGGGGCGGCTGAAGAAATACCCCTGCACGTAGTCGCAGCCGGCGCGCTGCAGCGCGGCGACGGTCTCGGGCAGCTCGGCGCCTTCGGCGAGCGAGCGCAGCTTGAAGCCGCGCGACAGGTCGACCAGCGCCTGCACGATCCGCTGATCGCCGACGTCGGTCGCGAGATTGCGCACGAACAGCCGGTCGATCTTCAGTTCGTTCACCGGCAACTGGCGCAAATACGCGAACGACGAGTAGCCGGTGCCGAAGTCGTCGATCGACAGCTCGCAGCCGAGCTCGCGCAACCGGTGCATGAACGCGATCGCGACCCGTTCGTTCTGGATGATCGAGCCCTCGGTCAGCTCGAGCGTCAGCCGCTGCGGCGAGATGCCCCAGGTCGCGCAGGCCTGCGCGACCGCATCGGGAAAGCTCGGATCGGCCAGCGTCAGCGCCGACAGGTTGATCGCGACCCCGAGCTGCAGGCCGCGCGCCTGCCACAGCATCATCGTGCGCAGCGACGTGTTCAGCACGAAATGCGTGAGCTGCGGCATCATGCCGCGCTCCTCGCAGATCGACGCGATCAGCGCCGGCGCCACCGGCTGCTGCCCGGCCGGCCGCGGCCAGCGGATCAGCGCCTCGACGCCGACGCAGCGGCGGTCGGCCAATCGCACCTGCGGCTGGAAATGGACCTCGAGCTCGTTCGCGAACAGCGCGCGGCGCAGATCGACCTCGATGCGCGCGCGGTTCGCCAGTTCCTGGTCGGCACCGGCCTTGGCCGCTTCGATCCGGTCCTCGGCCGTGTGCGCGCTTGCGCATGCGTCCGACGCGGCCTGCAGCAGCGCCATCGCATTGCCGCTGCGATCCGATGGCGACGCGAGCCCGATCGCCGGGCGCAGCTGTACGGTGTGCAGCGGCCGGCCTTTGTGTTCGACCGACACCGGCAATCCCAGCGCGTCGCGCAGCGCCGCGGCCGCCAGCTTTGCGACCGCTTCGGTCTGCAGCTCCGCGAGCACGATCCACAGCTCGTCGATCGCCGCCAGGCAATAGCGATCGCGCGGCCGCAGCTTCTCCTCGATGCGGCGCACGACCTCGCGCAGCACGCCGGTCGAGTCCGGGTCCTGCGCCAGCGCCCGCAGCTGGTCGGAACGATTCAGCCGCAGCACCAGCATCACCGGCGGCGTGGCGGCCGACTTCGTCAGCTGCTGCAGGTACATCAGCAGCTCCACCGGCGGCATCCGCCGCTCGCGCGCCGTGTCGGCGCCGCTCGTCTCAGCTCGGGAGGTCATTGGCCTTTGCAATCTCGCCCATGTAGTAGTCGCGCAGCTTCAGTCCGTAGGCGCCGGCCGCCAGTCCGCGGACGATCCGCAGCGGCTTGGTGCCTTCCTCGCGTTTTTGCTGCAGCAGATCGCGCTCGACCGGCTTGGCCAGCGGCGTCTTGTCCGATGCCGTCAGCACCAGCACTTTCGGTTCGAGCCGCCGCACGCGGTTGTGCGCGACGACCACCGCGACTTCGCCGCTGGACAGCTCGCACAGGCTGCCGACCGGAAACACCCCGACCGCCTGCACGAACTGCTCGACCAGCGGTTCGTGAAACGACGAGCCCGCCCATTCGAACAGGCTGAGCAGCGCATCCTGCGGCGCGGCCGCGTTCGCATACGCGCGCGGCGTGATCAGCGCGGCGAAACTGTCGGCGACCGCCGCCATCCGGCCCCAGATGCTGATCTCGTCGCCCTTGAGCCCCTTCGGATAGCCGGTGCCGTCGAGCCGCTCGTGATGCTGCGCGATCCCCTGCTCGACCTCGACCGGCAGCTTGCCCTCGCGCTTCCTCAGCACCTCCAGGCTCAGCCGGACGTGCTCCTTGACCAGGTTGTACTCCGACGCCGACAGCATGCCCGGCTTCTCGAGCAGCGCGCGCGGCAGCTTGGTCTTTCCGATGTCGGCGAGCATTCCGATCATCGCGAGATAGCCGAGCTCCTTCTTCGGAAACCCCAGGTGGCGCCCGAGCGACACCAGGTACAGCGCGACTTTCACGCCATGGTTGTACGTGGTGACGTCCTCTTCGCGCAGGCGGGCGACCCACATCAGCGCATCGGGGTTGTCGACCATGCTTTCGACCATGTCGTCGGCCACCGCCTGCACGTTCTCGACCGCCACCACCTTGCCTTGCCGGATGTCGGAGGCGACGGCCTTGATCACTTCCTCGCTGGTCGCGAACGTCTGGCGCGCGCGCGGCAGTTCCTGCTCGACCGGCCGGAGCTCCTCGTACTCCTGCAGGTCGATGTTGGTCGGCAGCCAGGCGCGCAGCGCGTCCTTCGAGCTCTCCGAGCTCGCGCGCCGCCGCGCCGGCTTCTTCAGTCCCAGCCGCACCAGCAGCCAATCGATCAGGCGCCCGATCGGCCCCTTGTCCGATTCGTTCGGGTCGACGCCCGACGCGGCCTTGACCAGCTGGCGGAACTTCGAGCGCGTGTTCTGGCTGACTTTCGGATCGCTGCGCGGCCGATAGACCTTCGGCCCCGACGCGCGTTTCGGCGCCGCCGGCTTCTTGACCGTGACGGCGGCAGGCGCCGGCGCCGGCGCCGCAGCGGGTTCTTCGATCACCTGCGCCCGGCGGATCGCGTCGGCGACCTCGGGCGCCGACAGCTCGAGATCGACGTAGACGTAGCGGCAGTATTTCTGCAGCGTCTGCTTCTCGACCTGGCTGTCGATCAGGAAGCCCTGCAGGATGAACGGCGTGTCCAGCCACGGCCGGTCGAGCTCGGCGACGAACATGCCGATCTCCAGGTCCTTGACCGCGAGCTGAAACCGCTTGTGCGCGGGCAGGTCGGGCCCGTCGCCCGTCGCTGCTGGCTGCTCCGCTACCTCGGCCACCGTGCTCCCTTGAATCGGATGAGAATCACCCGGGGATGGTAGCCATCGCCACTGCGCTGCACCAAGCGTCGTGCCGCCGAACGGGGGCATCGTCGCAACAGCGTCCGACGAGCGGCCTGCGGACCTGCCCTGGGCGGTCAATCGCCCCGGCGGGTCAGCAGCCTGCTGCGGCCGATTCGCGCTGCGCGACCGCGTGGACGAAGAACTCGCGATTGCCGTCGGTGCCCGGCAGGACGCTGTCGAACCAGTCGATCACGCGCCATCCGCAGGCCGCGAGCGCCGCGCGCAGCCGCGCCTGCATCGGCTCGAATGCACGCGGATCGGCGATGCCGCGTCGATCGAGCGCGGCGCGGCCGACCTCGAATTGCGGCTTGACCAGCGCCAGCAGCCGGCCGCCGGGTGCCCGCAGTGCCGACACCGCAGGCAGCACCTGGGCCAGCGAGATGAACGACACGTCGATGACGATCAGCGCGAAGCCGTCCGCGGGCATCGCGTCGGCCAGCTGCGCCGCAGTCAGCTCGCGGGCATTGACGCCCTCGAACAGCCGCACCCGGTCG
>DATLGW010000068.1:0-12518 GCA_035540315.1 Burkholderiaceae bacterium
GGTAAGAAAGCGCCAGAGCAGCGGCGAAATTTTCACCGGCGATATCGCGCGCTGCGGCTGGAATCGCTGCGCGCTTGCACGCGGCGCGCTGCGCCCGCCGCCCAGCGGCCTGCACCCGCCGTTCGTCGGCAATCGGCGCCCACGCGCGAGCCGGCGCCCGGAAGACGGCGCGTGGCACGCAACTTGCGATCATGCGGCAGATTTCGCGCATGCGGAGTCGATCACGCGCATCGGTGCGGGAGAAGCTGTTGGACGATCGATCCGTAACTGCCGCGGAAGCGGCGCGGCATTCTGCCTCGAACGCGCCCGCGCTCGAGCTGGTCGATGACGCGGTGATCGGCGTCGACGCCCGTGGCGCGATCACGCTGATGAATCGCGCAGCCGAGCAGCTGCTCGCTTTCGCCCGCCGCGATGCGATCGGCCTGCAGGCGACCGACGTCGTCGCGCTCGATCCGCCGGCGGGCGCGAGCGCCGAAGGCAGCGTGCCGGAGCTCGACGCGCTCGTGCAGCGCGTGACGCGCGAGCGGGGGACCGATCGCCCGTTGCGGATCGCCCGCACGATCCGGTGTCGCGACGGCTCTCGTCATCAGGTCGAACTGAGCATCGCCCCCTCGCAACCCGGCGGCGAGCAGATCCTGATCGTGATCCACCGCGCGTGCGGGGGCGCGCTGGTCCCGGCCGGCCTCTCGCACTTCGCGCACCACGACGTGCTGACCGGGCTGCCGAACCGGATGCTGCTCGAGGACCGCGCCGCAAGCGCGATCGCGATCGCGAAGCGTCGCGGCCATCGGGTCGCGTTGTTGTTCCTCGATCTGGACCGCTTCAAGCAGACGAACGATACGCTCGGACATGCGGCCGGGGACCAGCTGCTTCGCTCGGTGTCGAAACGGCTGCTCGAATGCGTGCGCGGCTCCGACACCGTCTGCCGGCTCGGCGGCGACGAGTTCGTCGTGCTGCTCGGCGAAGTCGCGCACCGGGCCGGATGCGAGACGACTGCCCGCAAGATCCTGCGGTCGCTGGCCGCGCCGCATCGGATCGGCGAGCACAGCGTGGAGGCCTGCGCCAGCATCGGCATCAGCGTCTATCCGGACGACGCCGATTCGCTGGAGCGCCTGCTCGAGCATGCGGACCTCGCGATGTACCGGGCCAAGCACGGCGGCCGCAACACGTTCCGGCATTTCGAGCAGTCGATGCTGGACCAGGTGCGCGAGCGCCGGCAGATGGAGGCGGCGCTGCAGTCGGCGCTCGCCCGCGGCGAATTCGAATTGCACTACCAGCCCCGCGTGGAGCTGTCGTCGGGCGCGGTCAACGGCGCCGAGGCGCTGCTGCGGTGGCGTCATCCGGAGCAGGGGCTGCTGCCGGCGGCCCGCTTCGTGCCGCTGGCGAACGAGATCGGGGCGATGCCGCGGATCGGCGAATGGGTCGTGCGGCAGGCGTGCCATCAGGTGCGCCGTTGGCGCGACGCCGGCGTGCCGCCGGTCCCGGTGACGGTGAACGTCGGCGCGAGCGAGCTGTGCCGGCGAGGCTTCGTGCAATGCGTCGCGGCAGCGCTCGACGCTGCGGGCATCGCCGGCGGCTTGCTCGAGTTCGACGTCGGCGAGCGTGCGCTGACGAAGGATCCTGCCGCGATCGCAGCGGCGCTCCGGGACGTTGCCTCGCTGGGCGTTCGGGTGTCGATCGACGATTTCGGCACCGGATACTCCAGCGTCAGCTACCTGCGCAGCCTGCCGATCGCCGCGCTGAAGATCGACGCGTCGCTGATCGCCGGCATCGGCTCCGAGCCTGGGCCTTCCGACATCGTCGCAGCGCTCGCCGGCGTCGGCCACAGCCTGACGTGCCGTGTCGGCGCCGAAGGCGTCGAGCGCGACGCTCAGCTGCTGTTTCTGCGCAGCCACCGCTGCACCGATGCGCAAGGGCTGCTGTTCGGAGCGCCGATGCCGGCCGCGGAGCTCGAACGAACGCTGCGGCAAGGCGTGCGCTGGCAGCCAGCGATCGCGCCGCCGGCACCCGCGCGCAGCGCGCCGCCGACCAATGCAGTCGCGCGCGATCGGCGCGCGCACCGCGTGCTGATCATCGAGGACGACCTCGCCTCGGCGGATCTGCTGATCTACATCCTGCAGGCGATGGGCTTCGAAGCGACCGCGGTGCACGACGGCGGCGATGCGCTGCTGGCCGCGCGCGCCTATCGGCCCGACCTGATCATCACCGACATCGATCTGCCGCGCCGCAACGGCTTCGCGCTGGCCGAAGACTTCCGGCGGGATCCACTGCTTGCGGCGATCCCGGTGGTCGCCGTCACCGGCTGCGTCGACACCGAGGCCCGCGGTATGACCCGGGCCCGATTCAGCCGTTACCTGCAAAAGCCGATCGGGCCCGAAGTGCTGCTCGATGCGATTCGAACGCTGCTCGACCGATCTGCAACCGCGGCTGCGTGAGCACGTAGCGTCCTACCCGAGCGCCTGCTCCAGGTCCCCGATCAGATCCTCCACATCCTCCACCCCCACCGACAGCCTGACCAGGCTGTCGTTGATTCCCAGCTGCGCCCTCACCTGCGCCGGCAGCGACGCATGCGTCATCACCGACGGCAGCTCGGCCAGGCTCTCGACGCCGCCCAGGCTCTCGGCGCACGCGAAGATCCGGCAGCGCTCGAGCATCCTGCGCCCGTCGTCCTGCGCGCCCTTGATCACGAAGCTGACCATGCCGCCGAAGCCGTTCATCTGCCGCTTCGCGAGCGCATGCTGCGGATGCTCGGGCAGCCCCGGATAGTGCACTCGCGCGACCTTCGGATGGCGCGCAAGCCATTTCGCGATCGCCATCGCGTTGTCGCAGTGGCGCGCCATCCGCAGGTGCAGCGTCTTCAGCCCCCGCAGCGCGAGGAAGCTGTCGAACGGACCGAGCACGCCGCCGACGGCGTTCTGCAGGAACGCGAGCCGTTCGGCCAGCTGCGGGTTCTCCCCGATCACGATCGCGCCGGCGACGACGTCGGAATGCCCGTTCAGGTATTTCGTGACCGAGTGCATCACGACGTCGAAGCCGAGTTCGATCGGCCGCTGGATCCACGGCGTCGCGAACGTGTTGTCGGCCACGGTCAGGATCCCGCGCTCGCGCGCGACCTCGGCAATCATCGCGAGGTCGACCAGCTTGAGCAGCGGGTTGCTCGGCGTCTCGACCCAGATCATCTTCGTGTTCGGGCGCAGCGCCGCCTCGAGCTGCGCGCGCTGCGACAGGTCGGTGAACGTGAACTGCAGGCCCGCCGAATCGCGGCGAACGCGCTCGAACAGCCGGTAGGTGCCGCCGTACAGGTCGTCGAGCGCGACGACATGGGAGCCCACCGGCAGCGTATCGAGCAGCGTCGCCGATGCCGCCAGCCCGGACGCGAAAGCGAAGCCGTGGCGGCCGCCTTCGAGGTCGGCGAGGCAGCGCTCGAACGCCATCCGCGTCGGGTTCTGCGTGCGCGAGTACTCATAGCCCTTGTGCACGCCGGGGCTGGACTGCGCATACGTCGACGTCGCGTAGATCGGCATCATCACTGCGCCGGTCGTCGGATCGGGCTGCTGGCCGGCGTGGATCGCGCGGGTGCCGAACCTTGCGTTGGACTCCATGGAAATCCTGGCTCCTTATGCGCGTTGACGCAGGTAGGTCAGCAGGTCGTAGCGCGTGATCAGTCCGACGAAGCGGTCGGCCTCCAGCACGATCGCGACGTGGCCCTTCTCGAAGATCGGCAGCAGCGCGTCGACCGGCTCGAGACGCTGCAGATCACCGAGCCGCTTCGTCATCGCGCTGCGCACCGGCTCGCGGAACCGAGTCTCGTCGCCGTACACCGCCAGCAGGATGTCGGACTCGTCGATGATGCCGACCACCTTGTCGCCGTCGAGCACCGGCAGCTGCTGGAAGTCGTACAGCCGCATGCGCCCCAGCGCGGTCATCAGCATGTCGTCTGGGCCGATCGTCACCGTCGCCTGTTCGTGATGGCGGCGCGCGACCAGGTCCGACAGATCGCCGCGCGACTCGCGCTCGATCAGCCCCTGGTCCATCAGCCAGAAGTCGTTGTACATCTTCGACAGGTACTTGCCGCCGCCGTCGGGCACCAGCGTGAGCACCCGCTTGGGCTCGGTCTGCTCTCGACAGTAGCGCAGCGCGGCAGCCAGCAGCGTTCCGGTCGACGAACCGCCGAAGATCCCCTCCTTCATCAGCAGCTCGCGGGCGGCCTGCACCGCTTCGGCATCCGGGACGCTGTACGCTTTCGACACCAGCGACAGGTCGCAGTTCGGAGGCACGAAGTCCTCGCCGATGCCCTCGATGATCCACGACCCGGCCTGCCCGTAGCGTCCGGTCATGATCTGATCGACGAGGATCGAACCCTTGGGATCGGCGAGCACCATCTCCAACGTCGGGTTCACTCGCTTCATGTACCGACCCACGCCGGTCAGCGTGCCGCCGGTGCCCACGCCGACGACGACCGCATCGAGCCGGTGCTGCATCTGCTCCCAGATCTCGGGACCGAGCCAATCTTCGTGGGCCTGCGGATTCGCCGGATTCGAGAACTGGTCGATGTAGAAGGCGCCGGGGGTCTCGGCGGCGATCCGGCGCGCCATGTCCTGGTAGTACTCGGGGTGCCCTTTGCCGACGTCGGAGCGCGTCATCACGATCTGCACGCCCATCGCGCGCAGATGGAAGATCTTCTCCTGGCTCATCTTGTCGGGAATCACCAGCACCAGCCGGTAGCCCTTGCGGATCGCCGCCAGCGCCAATCCCAGGCCGGTGTTGCCTGCAGTCGCTTCGACGATCGTTCCGCCCGCGGCCAGCTTGCCGTCGCGCTCGGCCGCCTCGATCATCCGCAGCCCGATCCGGTCCTTGATCGAACCGCCGGGGTTGTGCGACTCGAGCTTCGCATACAGCTCGCAGCGGCCGGTATCGAGCCGCGAGATCCGCACCACCGGCGTATTGCCGATCAGCCCGAGGATGTCTGCAAACATGACGGTCGACCTCGACTGCCGAGCGATCCGGCATCGTAACAGCGCGGCGGCGCCGTCATCAAACTGTCATCGGCCGGTCAATAATGTGTGCACCGATGCCAACGACCGCCCCACGGAAATGAAGGCCCGGATACTCGTCGTCGAGGACGAACCGGCGATCCGCGAGCTGCTTGCGGTGAACCTGCGCCATGCGGGCTTCGAGCCGGTGCTCGCCGCCGATGCCGCCGAAGCGCGCCGGCAGATCGACGCCGTGTTGCCGACGCTGGTGCTGCTCGACTGGATGCTGCCCGACCTGCCGGGCATCGAGTTCGCTCGGCGGCTGCGCAACGACGCCCGCACCCGCGAACTGCCGATCATCCTGCTGACTGCGCGGTCGGAGGAACCCGACAAGCTGCAGGGATTCGATTCGGGAGCCGATGACTACATCACGAAGCCGTTCTCGCCGCGCGAGCTGATCGCGCGGGTCAAGGCGCTGCTGCGCCGCCGCGTGCCGGAAGCCAGCGACGATCCGGTCGAGGTCGCAGGGCTGCGGGTCGAGCCGGAGAGCTTTCGCGCGCTCGCGAACGGGCAGCCGATCCGGCTGGGTCCGACCGAGTTCCGGCTGCTGCGCTACCTGATGAAAAACGCCGACCGGGTGCTGTCGCGCGCGAAGCTGCTCGACGGGGTCTGGGGCGACCACGTGTTCATCGAAGAGCGCACGGTCGACGTGCACATCCGGCGGTTGCGGCTGGCGCTGCAGCCGACCGGCCACGACCGGCTGATCGAGACGGTGCGCGGCGGCGGCTATCGCTTCCTGCCGAAGTAGCCGGCTGCGCTACACTGCCGGCGCAGGCGTGCCTGTTCCCAAGGAGACTCGCCGTGATCGTCGCGCGCAATGCCGCGATTCTGTGCGGCCTGCTGATCGCTGCCGGGCTGCTCGGCTGGGCGCTGGACGCGCGCTGGGCGGCCGGCTGGCTCGCGCTGTGGCTGATCGCCGGCGCCGTCTACCACGTGCTGCATCTGGAGCGGCTGTACCGCTGGGCGGCGCTGCCGCGGCAGCGCGAGCTGCCGATGGGGCACGGCAGCTGGGCGCTGGCGCTCGATCGGCTGAATCGCTTCATGCGCGAGGAAGCTGCGGAGCGCGCCGACACGGCCGCCGAGCTCGAGCGCGTTCACGCCGCGGTTGACCTGCTGCCCGACGGCCTGATCGTGCTGGACCGATTCAACCACGTGCAATGGGCGAACCAGACCGCGCAGCGGCTGCACGGCATCTTCGGCACCGGCCGCCCGGTCGACCATTTCATCCGCCAGCCCGAGTTCATCCGCTACCTCGAGGAGGAGGATTTCGCCTCCGCGGTCACGGTCGCGCTGCCGTCGCAGCCCGGGCGCGTCTTCAAGTTGCGGGTCGTGCCGACCGGAGAGCAGTACCGGCTGCTGATCACCCGCGACGTGACCGAGCAGAGCCGGCTCGATGCGATGCGCCGCGACTTCGTCGCGAACGTCTCGCACGAGATCCGCACGCCGCTGACGGTGATCAGCGGCTTCGTCGACACGCTGCTCGATCTCGACGTCTCCGAAGCCGACCGGCGCAAGTACCTGGAGATGGTCCGCAAGCAGACCGCGACGATGCAGCGGCTGGTCGAGGACCTGCTGACGCTGTCGTCGCTGGAGAACGCGACTGCGCCGCCCGCCGACGAACCGGTCGACGTCGAGGCGCTGCTGCGCAGCCTCGCGGCCGACGGCCGCGCGCTGTCGGGCGGGCGGCACACGATCACGCTCGGCTTCGACGGGCCCCGCTACGTGCGGGCGTCGGCCTCGGAGCTCGAGAGCGCGGTGCGCAACCTGCTGACGAACGCCATCCGCTACACGCCCGACGGCGGCCGGATCGGCATCGAGTGGCGAATGCGCGACGGCGAGGGCTGGATCACCGTGCGCGACACGGGGATCGGCATTGCCGCCGAAGACATCCCGCGGCTGACCGAGCGCTTCTACCGCGTCGACCGCGGCCGCTCGCGCGAGACCGGAGGCACGGGGCTGGGCCTGGCGATCGTCAAGCACATCGCGCAGCGCCACCATGCGACCCTCGAGATCCAGAGCGAGCTCGGCAAGGGCAGCGCGTTCACGCTGCGGCTGCCGCGCAAGCGGCTCGCCGACGCCGCGCCGGCGGTGCCGGACACGACCGCGCCGGCGGCCTGATCAAGGCGCAGGCCGTGCCGGCTCGCCGCGCGTCAGCGGCGGCCGGATCCCGCCTGGGCCGCGCCGCGTCCGTGCCGGGGATCGATGCCGTCGACGACCGTGACCACGTATTCGGCGATGTTCTTCGCGTGGTCGCCGATCCGCTCGATCGACTGGACGATGAAGATCATCGCGAGCGCCTGCGACACGCGGCTCGGGTCGCGCGTCATCTTCTCGATCAGCTCGCGAACCAGTTCGTCGCGCAGCGAGTCGACCTCGTCGTCCCGGCTTATCAGCGACTTCGCGAGCTGCGTGTCGTGCCGCACGAACGCGTCGATCGCCGATCGCAGCATCTCGCACACGACGCTGGTCATCCGCTCGACGCGCTCGACCGCGATCGGCAAGCCGATGTTCTCGAACGTCTGCGACTTCATCGCGATCTTCTTCGCCTCGTCGCCGATGCGCTCGAGGTCGTTGATGCTGTGGAGCACGGCGATGATCTCGCGCAGGTCCACCGCGATCGGCTGGCGCCGCGCGATGATCTGGTTGCAGCGCAGATCGGTCTCGACGTGCAGCCGGTTCACGACCTCCTCGTCGGCCAGCACCTGCGCGACCAGCCGCAGATCGCCGTGCTTGACCGCGTCGACTGCGCGCACCAGCTGGCGGTCGACCAGCCCGCCCATCGTCGTGACCGCGCTGCGGATGCCGTCGATGTCGGTGTCGAACGCGCGGAAAGTATGTTCGTGAACCATTGCCGCCTCCTGCCCGGGTCTAGCCGAAGCGCCCGGTGATGTAGTCCTCGGTCGCTTTCTTGGTCGGCTTGATGAAGATCTGGTTCGTCTCGCCGAACTCGATCAGCTCGCCCAGGTACATGTACGCAGTGTAATCGGAGATCCGGGCGGCCTGCTGCATGTTGTGGGTGACGATCGCGATCGTGTAGTCGTGCTTGAGCTCGTTGATCAGCTCCTCGATCTTCGCGGTCGAGATCGGGTCGAGCGCGCTGGTGGGCTCGTCGAACAGCAGCACCTCCGGCCGCACCGCGACCATCCGCGCGATGCACAGCCGCTGCTGCTGCCCGCCCGACAGCGACAGCCCGCTCTGGCCGAGCTTATCCTTGACCTCGTCCCACAACGCCGCCTTGCGCAGCGACCACTCGACCCGATCCTGCATGTCGCGCCCGCGCAGGTCCTCGTACAGGCGCACGCCGAATGCGACGTTCTCGAAGATCGTCATCGGGAACGGCGTCGGCTTCTGGAACACCATGCCGACCTTGGCGCGCAGCAGGTTCACGTCCTGGTCGCGATCGAAGATGTTCTTGCCGTTGAACAGGATCCGCCCCTCGGCGCGCTGGTTCGGGTACAGGTCGAACATCCGGTTGAACGTGCGCAGCAGCGTCGACTTGCCGCAACCCGACGGCCCGATGAACGCGGTGACCTTGTTGCGCCCGATGTCGAGCGACACGTTCTTCAGCCCCTGGAACTTGCCGTAAAAGAACGACAGCCCCTGCACCTGCATCACGACGTCGGGGACGGCGATTCGCGCGGAATCGGACAGGTGTCTGGCGACGGCTTGGTCCATGCTCATTCGTTCTGCGCTGCGCTCACGACTTCACGCGGGTGCGGAACAGCACCCGGGCGGCGATGTTGATTCCCAGCACCACCAGCGCGATCAGCGCGGCCGCCCCCCAGGCGAGCTGCTGCCAGTCCTCGTAGGGGCTGAGCGCGAAGTTGAAGATCACCACCGGCAGGTTCGCCATCGGGCGGCTCATGTCGGTGCTGAAGAACTGGTTGTTCAGCGCGGTGAAAAGCAGCGGCGCGGTCTCGCCGATGATCCGCGCGACCGCCAGCAGCACCCCGGTGACCACGCCGCCCTTCACCGCGCGCAGCGTGACCATCAGCGACACCCGCCAGCGCGGCGCGCCGAGCGCGAACGCCGCCTCGCGCAGGCTTCCGGGTACCAGCGACAGCATGTTCTCCGTGGTCCGCACCACCACCGGAATGGCGATCAGCGACAGCGCGAGCGAACCCGCCCAGCCGGAGAAGTGGCCGACGGTGGCGACCGCGATCGCATAGACGAACAACCCGATCACGATCGACGGCGCCGACAGCATGATGTCGGTCACGAAGCGGGTGATCTGCGCGAACCGCGAGCGGCTGCCGAACTCGGACAAGTAGATGCCCGCCAGGATCCCGATCGGCGTCGAGACGACGGTCGCGAAGCCGACGATCAGCAGGCTGCCGACGATCGCGTTCAGCATGCCGCCGCCCGGGGTGCCCGGCGCCGGAGTCGACTGCGTGAAGAACTCGACGCTGAACGCCGCGAAGCCGTTGTAGAACAGCGTCCAGAGGATCCACAGCAGCCCCGCCAGGCCGATCGCCATCGACACCGACGACATCAGCAGCCCGATGCGATTCGTCAGCATCCGGCGCCGATACAGCGACCGGTTCATCGGAGCGTCCTTCAGCGGCGCCGCGCTCACGTGCCGGCCCTCACCGCGCCGCGCTGCGTCAGCCACTTGGCGGCTGCGAGAACGACGAACGTGATCGCGAACAGCAGCAGCCCGAGCGCGAACAGCGACGAGCTGTGCAGCCCCGGATCGGCCTCGGCGAATTCGTTCGCCAGCGTCGACGCGATCGAATTGCCCGGCGCGAACAGGCTGTGCGCGAGCCGGTTCGCGTTGCCGATCACGAACGTGACCGCCATCGTCT
The DNA here is from genome assembly GCA_035540315.1 of Burkholderiaceae bacterium. GTDB lineage: Bacteria > Pseudomonadota > Gammaproteobacteria > Burkholderiales > Burkholderiaceae_E > DATLGW01. The sequence continues at coordinate 9,839 of DATLGW010000068.1, forward strand.
CGCCCAGCGCCCTGCCCAGCCCCAGCATGATGCCGCCGATCACGCCGACCCGCGTGTACGGCAGCACCACGTTGCGAACGACCTCCCAGGTCGTGCAGCCCAGGCCGTACGCCGATTCCTTCAGCACCGGCGGCACGGTCTCGAACACGTCGCGCATCACCGATGCGATGAACGGGATCACCATCAGCGCCAGCACGATGCCGGCGGTGAAGATCCCCACGCCCAGCGGCGGCCCTTCGAACAGCGGCAGGCCGGTCGCGATGAAGTACGGCTGCACGTACTGCTGCAGCAGCGGCGCCAGCACGAACAGGCCCCAGATGCCGTAGATGATCGACGGCACGCCCGCGAGCAGCTCGACCGCGGTGCCCAGCGGGCGGCGCAGCCACAGCGGGCAGGTCTCGGTCAGGAACACGGCGATGCCGAAGCTGATCGGGACCGCCAGCAGCAGCGCGATCGCCGACGTGATCAACGTGCCGTGCACGGCGATCACGGCGCCATAGACGTCGTCGGTCGGGCTCCAGGTCGCAGTGACGAAGAAGCCGAGCCCGAACTCCCGAAACGTCGGCCACGCTTCGATGAACAGCGCAACCAGGATGCCTGCCAGTGCGACCAGCACCAGCGCGGCGAAGAAGAACGTGACGACCAGGAACAGCCGGTCCTGGGCTGCGAACCGGCGGACGCGGGCAGCCAGGGCGGCATAGCGGACGGACGAGCTGGTTGCCGGCGACACCTCGGAATTGACCGCCGAAACGGTCGGTATGTTCGCAGCGCTCACGCTTGGCCCGTCGGAATGTAGAGCAAATTCGGCGGCGAAGCCAACCGGATTCGCCGCCGCCGAGGGAAATCCCGCGAAAGAGGTCGCCGCTCGGCGCCGGCCATCACGACGTCGTCAGTCGATCCGGAACACGGGCTTGCCGTCCGAGCCGACGACCTGCTTCCACGACTCGCGCACCGACTGCACGACGTTGTCGGGCATCGGCACGTAATCGAGCTCGAGCGCGAGTTTGTCGCCGTTCTTGTAGGCCCAGTCGAAGAAGCGAAGCGCCTCGGCGACCCGCTGCGGATTCTGCGGCTGCCGATGCACCAGGATGAACGTCGCCGCCGTGATCGGCCAGACGTTCGCGCCCGGTTGGTTGTTCAGGTTCGCGCCGAATCCCGGTGCCGCCTTCCAGTCCGCGCGTTCGGCCGCGGCCGCGAACGTCTTCTCGTCCGGCTGCACCGCATTGCCGTCGCGATTGACCATCGCCGCGTGCGTCATCTTGTTCTGCTTGGCGTACGCGTATTCGACGTAGCCGATCGCGCCGCCGATCTTCATCACGTTCGCCGCGACGCCGGCATTGCCCCTGCCGCCGACGCCCGTCTTCCAGTTGACGGTCTTGCCGGCGCCGAGGTCCGACTTGAACTGCGGCGACACCTGCGCCAGATAGTCGGTGAACACGAACGTGGTGCCCGACGAGTCGGAGCGGTAGACCAGCGTGATCGCCGTCCTCGGCAGCTTGACGTCGGGGTTCAGCTGCGCGATCTGCGGGTCGTTCCAGGTCTTGATCGCGCCGCGATAGATGTCGGCCAGCACGGCGCCGGTCAGCTTCAGCTCGCCCGGCTTGACGTTCGGCAGGTTGAAGACCGGCACCACGCCGCCGATCACCGCCGGAAACTGCAGCAACCCCGCCTTCTGCAGGTCCTCGCCCGACATCGGATCGTCGGTCGCGCCGAAATCGACGGTCTTCGCGGTGATCTGCTTGACCCCGCCGCCGGAGCCGATCGGCTGGTAGTTCAGCGTGTTGCCGGTCGCGGCCTTGTAGGCCTCGGCCCACTTGGCGTAGACCGGCGCCGGGAACGTTGCGCCGGCACCCGTGATCGTCACGTTCGCCGCCGCGGTGCCGGCCACCAACGCAGCCGCGCCGCCGATCAGCCACTTCATGAATCGGTGCTTCATCATCGTTTTTCCCTTGCAGAAGAGTCAGCAGAACGCAGGTTAGGCAGCCCAGATGACATCCCGATGACAGGTTCTGGAGCCTGAACTCGAATCGTCCGGGCGTTGCTGGCGCGGCCGCTCGAAGCCGCGTTGACATCAGCGCGATTTCGCGATGCGATATGAGGACATGCATTTCTAATCGCCCCACTACGGCGCATCGATAACGCTTGCTCTGCAGCGCTTCGATGTCGTTATAATCCGCGTCACCATCGCGTGTTCATCGACATCGGAAATGCGAATCGGTAGCGTGCGAACGACATTGTGCGCTTGCAGTCGACCTCGAGCAGTCCGTCCGCTGTCCGGAACTTGATTCAATCCGTCTGTCTTTCAATCCGCCGAACGTCCCGCTCGCCTGCGAGGGCGCGCGAGAACTCGCGCAGCGCAGTTCAATGAAGGAATGAGGCACCGCATGGAAGATTTCAGTCAGGGCTACGTGCTGTGGATCGACGACACCGAGTCGCATCAAGGCGCTGAATTCGCGCGCGCCTTCGAGCACGAGGGAATCGAGGTCCGTACTGCGACGTCCGCTGACGCAGCCATGCAGATGCTCGAGGAGTCGGCGGACGTTCCGCGCCTGATCGTGCTCGATCTGTGCCTGCCGCTGCTCGACGGGCTGGCGTTTTGCCGGCGCGTGGCGGATCTGCCGAGCCTGGCGCAGGTGCCGACGGTGCTCGTATCGTCGGATCCGAGCGTCGACCGCTATGC
>DATLGW010000069.1:0-2139 GCA_035540315.1 Burkholderiaceae bacterium
CGAGGTGGCAGTCTACGAGCAGGCGACCGAGCTGCGGGAAGTCGGCGCCGGCGTGCAGCTGTCGGCGAACGCGACCCGCGTGCTGTACGCGCTCGGGGTCGGCGACGCGGCGCGCGCACTGGCGAGCGAACCCGCCGGCAAGGAGATCCGATTGTGGAACACCGGCCAGACCTGGAAGTTGTTCGATCTGGGCGCGGTGTCGGTGCAGCAGTACGGCTATCCGTACTGGACGCTGTGGCGCCCGGACCTGCTGTCGGTGCTGGCCGACGCGGTGCGCCGCCACGATCCGCAGGCGATCCGGCTCGGCGCGCGCTGTGTCGGGTGCGTCGCCGGCGCATCGGGTGCGCGCCTGGTTCTGGCCGACGGCAGCGAGCCCGAGGGGGCGGCGGTCGTCGGGGCCGACGGCGTTTTTTCGCAGGTGCGCCGCGCGCTGTTCGGCGCCGACGCGCCGGCGTTCTCGGGACTGCTCGCATGGCGCGGCGTGATCCCGATGTCGCGCCTGCCGGCGCACTTCGCGCGGCCGGTCGGCAGCAACTGGGTCGGTCCCGGCCGGCACGTCGTGCATTACCCGCTGCACCGCGGCGAGCTGATGAACTTCGTCGGGGTCGTCGAGCGCAGCGATTGGCAGGTCGAGTCGTGGACCGAGCGCGGCACGCACGACGAATGCCGGCGCGATTTCGCCGGCTGGCACGAGGACGTGCACGCGATGATCGAACACATCGACGTCCCGTACAAATGGGCGTTGATGACGCGCGCGCCGCTGCAGCGATGGTCGGCCGGATGCGCGACGCTCGCCGGCGATGCCTGCCACCCGACGCTGCCGTTTCTGGCGCAAGGCGCTGCGATGGCGATCGAGGACGGCCTGGTGCTGGCGCGTTGCCTGCAGCAGGACCGCGGCGACGTCGTCGCGGCATTCGAGCGCTACCAGCGCGCCCGCCTCGAACGCACGACCCGGGTGGTCGTCGGCTCGGCCGAGAACGCGAAGCGCTTCCACGATCAGTCGCTGTCGGACGCAGCGCAGGCGCAGCGCTATGTCGACCGCGAATGGAGCGAAGCGCGGATCCGGCAGCGCTACGAGTGGCTGTTCGAATACGACGCGGCGTCGGTGCCGTTGTAGCGCACGGCTCGCGCGATCGGCTGCAATGCCGCGTCAGCGCGTCTTCACGAAGCGCGCGATCCGCTCGATCGCTTCCTCGATCTTCGGCAGCGCGGTCGCGTACGAGATCCTCAGATGGCGTTCGGGCCGGTGGCGACCGAAGTCGTACCCCGGCACCACGCTGACCGACGCCTGCTCCAGCAGTTCGTGCGCGAACGCCGCACTGTCGCCGGCGAATCGGCTGCAGTCGGCATAGACGTAGAACGCGCCGTCCGGTTCGGCCGGCACGCCGAACCCCAGCCCGCGCAATGCCGGAACCAGCAGGTCGCGCCGGCGCCGGAACTCGTCGCGCCGCGCGTCGAACACCTGCAGTGACTCCGGCGCGAAACACGCGAGCGCAGCATGCTGCGCGAGCGTCGACGCGCAGATGTAAAGGTTCTGCGCGAGCTTCTCGAACGTCGCAGCGAGCGCCGGCGGCACCACGATCCAGCCCAGCCGCCAGCCGGTCATGCTGAAGTACTTCGAGAAGCTGTTGATGACGATCACGTCTTCGCCGAGCTCCAGCGCCGAGCGCGGGCGCGGCGAATACGACAGCCCCAGATAGATCTCGTCGACGATCAGGAAGCCGCGTCGCTGGCGTACCGTTTCGGCGATCGCCGCGATCTCGTCGAACGGCGCCGACGTGCCGGTCGGATTCGCCGGCGACGCGAGCAGCACGCCCGCGGTGTCCGGCTGCCAGTGCTGGCGCACCAGGTCCGCGGTCAGCTGGAACCGGCTTGCGGCATCGACCGGCACCGAATGCGCGATTCCGTCGAAGGCGGCGACGAAGTGCCGGTTGCACGGGTAGCCCGGATCGGTCAGCAGCACGCGCCGCCCCGGATCGATCAGCGCGCAGCAGGCGAGCGACAGCGCCGCCGAGGCGCCGGCAGTCACGACGATCCGCGCAGGATCGACGTCGACGCGCCAGCGGTCGCGATAGTGCGCCGCGATCGCGTCGCGCAGCGCGGCCGTGCCCACGGCCGCCGTGTACTGCGTGCGCCCGC
>DATLGW010000070.1:0-4941 GCA_035540315.1 Burkholderiaceae bacterium
GCCGGTCGAGCGCCGTCTGACTGATGTAGCTGCGCACGCGCAGATCCCTCAACCGGGCCAGTTCGACCTCGGCGAGTTGAAGATCGGTGCGCGCGGCATCGACATTCGAGCGCTGCGCGTTCACCGCCGGCATCGCGTCGGTGGAGTCGAGACGCGCCAGCACCTGGCCCGGCACCACCCGATCGCCGACCGAGACGGCGCGCTGCGCGAGCTTGCCGCCGACGCGGAACCCGTACCGGGTTTCGATCCGCGGCCGGATCTCGCCCGGCAGCGTCAGCGACGTGGCGAGCGGCTGCGCCTGCGCGACCACCGTGCGCACCGGACGCGGCACCTCGGGCGGATTCGGGGCGGCTTCGGACGTGCATCCGGCAATGCCGGCAATCATCGCGGCGGTCATTGCGGCGGCGGCGAGTCGGTGCATGACGGCTCCTGGCGTAGCGGCGGGACCCGCGCAGACACCTGGAACGGCGAGGCAGAGTCTACTAACTGACGGGTCAGTCATTAAATATAGGAGCAGCCGAAGCAGCTTGTCAAGCACGCCGTAGAATCGCCCGCATCGCAAACCAATCGCGCGTCCCGGTGATCCGAGCCGTGTCAGAGCCGCTGCCCCGATCGCCGCTGCACGCGGTCGATCATTACGAGAACTTTCCGGTCGCATCCATACTGATGCCGCGGCGGCTGCGTCCGGCCGTGGTCGCGATCTACCGCTTCGCGCGTTATGCCGACGACGTCGCCGACGAGGGCGATTCGCCGGCGGCGGCCCGGCTGGCCGAGCTCGCGTCGCTGCGGCGCGCGCTCGAGCAGGCCGCCTGCGGCGCGCCGGTCGCGCATCCGGTGGTCGCGCAGCTGCTGCCGGCGGCCGCCGCGCACCGGCTCGACTGGCAGCAATTCCACCGGCTGCTGTCGGCCTTCGAGCAGGACGTCACCGTGCGCCGCTATCCGGACCGCGACGCGCTGCTCGATTACTGCAACCGCTCGGCCAATCCGGTGGGCCGCCTGGTGCTGTCGCTGTTCGGCGCGGCGCCGCCGGCGGCGCTGCCGGCATCGGATGCGATCTGCACCGCGCTGCAGCTGATCAACTTCCTGCAAGACCTGCCGATCGATTGGCGCAAGGGGCGCCTGTACCTGCCGCTGGATGCGCTGGCGGCGCACGGGGTGCGCGAAGCCGACGTCGATGCAGCCTGCCGGCGCGCAGCGGCCGAACCGCCGCTGCGCGCGCTGGTCGCCGAGCAGGCCCAGTTCGCGCGCCGGCTGCTCGATCGCGGCACCGAGCTGCCGTCGATGGTGCCGCGCCGCCTCGCATGGGAGCTGCGCGCGATCATCGCCGGCGGGCTGCGGATCCTGCAGCGGATCGAGCGGCTCGATCACGACGTGTTCGCGCAGCGGCCGGTGCTGCGCGCGCGCGACGCGTTCGCGCTGGCAGCGACGACGCTGCGGCTGGGCTTCGCGCGATGACGCCCGACGAGTACTGCCAGCAAAAAGCGGCGGCGAGCGGCTCGAGCTTCTACTACAGCTTCCTGTTCCTGCCGGCGCAGCGCCGGCGCGCGATCACGGCGCTGTACGCGTTCTGCCGCGAGGTCGACGATGCGGTCGACGAGACCAGCGACGCGGCGATCGCGCGGGTCAAGCTGCAATGGTGGCGCGCCGAGATCGACCGGCTGTGGGACGGCGGCGCGCAGCACCCGGTCGCGCTCGCGCTGCAGCCGCACCTGCAGCCGTTCGGGATCACGCGCGCGCGGCTGCTCGAGATCATCGACGGCATGCAGATGGACCTGCAGCAGGACCGTTACGTCGACTTCGAGGGGCTGCGGGTGTACTGCCGGCGCGTCGCCGGCGTCGTCGGCGAACTGGCTGCCGGCATCTTCGGCGCGACCGATCCGCAGACGCTGCGCTACGGCGACGCGCTCGGGCTGGCGTTCCAGCTGACGAACATCATCCGCGACGTCGGCGAGGACGCCCGCAAGGGACGCATCTACCTGCCGATCGAGGACCTGCAGCGCTTCGGCGTCAGCGCCGGCGAGATCCTGTCGGCGCGGCATTCGGACCGCTTCGTCGCGCTGATGGCGTTCCAGGCCGACCGCGCGCGCGCGCAGTACCGGACTGCCTACGCGCTGCTGCCGGCGCAGGACCGCAGCGCGCAGCGGCCGGGGTTGATCATGGCGTCGATCTACTCGACGCTGCTCGACGAGATCGAGCGCGACGGCTTTCTCGTGCTGTCGCAGCGCACGTCACTGACGCCGGTGCGCAAGTTCTGGCTCGCGTGGCGCACCTGGGTCACCGGCCGCCCGGTGCGGCTGGCCGCGCCGGCGCGGTCCGAAGCGTCGAACGCCACCGGCCGATGATCCGCGCCGCGGTGATCGGCGGCGGCTGGTCCGGACTGGCCGCGGCGGTCGCGCTGACGCGTGCCGGCCGGCAGGTGACGCTGCTGGATGCGGCACCCACGCTCGGCGGGCGCGCGCGCGCGCTGCAGATCAACCTGGCCGGACGCGAATGTCCGCTCGACAACGGACAGCACCTGCTGCTGGGCGCCTACCGTCAGACGTTCGCGCTGCTGCAGGCGATCGGCGTGCGGCCGTCGGCGGTGCTGCAACGCGCGCCGTTGCGGCTGCAATCGGTCGACGGACTGCGGTTCGCGCCGCCCGCGCTGCCCGCGCCGCTGCACCTGCTGGCGGGGCTCGCGCAGGCGCGCGGCGTCGATGCGCGCGACAAGCGCGCGCTGCTGCGCGCGTTCGCGACGCTGGCGGCAAGGCGCTGGCGGGTCCCGGCGGCAGCCGCGACCGTCGCGCAGTGGCTCGATGCGGCCCGGCAGCCGGCGTCGCTGCGCGCGCGGCTGTGGGAGCCGCTGTGCGTGGCCGCGCTGAACACTCCGGCCCACGCGGCCTGCGCGCAGACGTTCGCGCACGTGCTGCGCGACAGCCTGGGCGGACGGCGCGGCGATTCGGATTTCGTGTTGCCTCGCACCACGCTGTCCGACGTGCTGCCGGCGCCGGCGCAGCGCTGGCTGCAGGCGCACGGCGCTCAGCTGCGGCTGCGCACGACGTGCCGCGGCATCGACGCCGGCGGCACGCGGCTGCGACTCGATGCCGCCGGCGAGCCGCTCGAGTTCGACGAGGCGGTGCTCGCAGTGCCGCCGGTGTCGCTGGCGCGGCTGCTCGGCGCGAGCGCGCCGCAGCCGCTGCAGGCCCAGCTCAGCGCGTTCCGCTACGAATCGATCGCCACCGTCTACGTCGGATGGGATGCCGGCAGCGAACCGGCGCTGCCCGCGTGGACGCTGCTCGCCGCCGAGCCGCACCGCGCGCGTCACGGCCAGTGGCTGTTCGACCGCGGCACCAGCGCAGGATTGCGGATCGCCGGCATCGTCGTCAGCGCGAGCGGCCGTGGCGATGCGATTTCCCCGCAGGCGCTGGCCGACGGAATCGCCGCGCAGCTGACCGAACAGCTCGGCGTGCCGCAGCCGCTTGCGGCGCGGGCGATCGTCGAGAAGCGGGCGACGTTCAGCTGCTCGCCGCACCGCCCGCGAATCGCTGCCGGCGCGCTCGCCGACGCAATGCCCGGCGTTGCGGTGGCCGGCGACTTCACCGACCCCGACTATCCGGCCACGCTCGAGTCGGCGGTGCGCAGCGGCCTGACGGCGGCGCGCTGGCTGCTGTCGCGCCACAACGCGGGCTGAGCCGCTGTCGCGCGCGCATCACCACGCGGCCGCGAGCGCCTCCTCGATCCGATCGACCGCGATCACCTGCAGGCCTTCGATGTCGCGCCGCGGCGCGTTCGCTTTCGGCGCGATCGCGCGCGCGAACCCGAGCTTCGCCGCCTCGCGCAGCCGATCCTGCCCGCGCGGCGAGGGCCGGATCTCGCCGGCCAGACCGACCTCGCCGAACACCGCCATCCCCCGCGGCAGCGGCCGATTCTTCAGCGACGATGCGATCGCCAGCACGACCGCGAGATCCGCCGCCGGCTCCGTGATCTTCACCCCGCCGACCGCATTGACGAACACGTCCTGGTCGAAGCATGCGAGCCCGGCATGCCGATGCAGCACCGCCAGCAGCATCGCCAGCCGCGCCGAATCCAGCCCGACCGTCAGCCGCCGCGGATTCGGCATCGGCGACGCGTCGACCAGCGCCTGGATCTCGACCAGCAGCGGGCGCGACCCTTCCTGCGTCGCCAGCACGCACGAGCCAGCGACTTGCCGGTCGTGCTGCGACAGGAACAGCGCGGACGGATTCGCGACACCGCGCAGCCCGCGGTCGGTCATCGCGAACACGCCGAGCTCGTTGACCGCGCCGAAGCGGTTCTTGAATGCGCGCACCAGCCGGTGCGACGAGTGCGTGTCGCCCTCGAAATACAGCACGCAATCGACGATGTGCTCGAGCACGCGCGGACCCGCCAGCGTCCCCTCCTTCGTCACGTGCCCGATCATCACGATCGCAACCCCCGTCTGCTTCGCGAGCCGCGTCAGTTGCGCCGCGCATTCGCGCACCTGCGCGACCGACCCGGGTGCCGACTGCAGCTGCTCGGTGTAGATCGTCTGGATCGAGTCGATCACCAGCACCGCGGGCCGCTGCTGCTCGACCACCGCGACGATCCGCTCGAGCAGGATCTCCGCCAGCAGCGGCAGCCGCGCGCCGTCGACGCCGATCCTGCGCGCGCGCAGCGCGACTTGCGCCGCCGACTCTTCGCCGCTGACGTACAGCACCGGCAGCTCGCGCGCCAGGTGCGCGAGCGCCTGCAGCAGCAGCGTCGACTTGCCGATTCCCGGGTCGCCGCCGATCAGCACCACCGACCCGGCGACCAGCCCGCCGCCCAGCACCCGGTCGAACTCTTCCGAGCCGCTCGACCAGCGATCGACGTCGGCGATCGCGACCGAATCGAGCAGCTGCAGCCCGCCGTCGCCGGCCAGCGGCGCGGCCCGGGCCGCGCGCCGCGGTTCGGCCAGCGTCTCCT
>DATLGW010000071.1:0-2737 GCA_035540315.1 Burkholderiaceae bacterium
GCCCGCCCGGCCGCCGCCGCGTCCCAGAACGGCCGGTCGGGCGGCTCGATGACCGGCGCTGCAATCGTGCGTGGGGCGTCGGGCGTGGCCATGTCAGTGGCGCTCCAGGATCAGCGTCGCGCTGCCGTGCCGCGCGCCGAGCAGCCCGCCCATCCCCTGCGCGAGCGCCAGGTCGCATCCGGGCACCTGCACTGCCGGATGCGCCTCGCCGCGCAGCTGGCGGACCGCCTCGATGATCTTCGTGATGCCGCCGCGGTTCGCCGGATGGTTGTTGCACAGCCCGCCGCCGTCGGTGTTCACCGGCAGCCGCCCGACGCCGGCGATCAGCTGTCCGTCGGCGACGAAGCGGCCGCCGTCGCCCTTTGCGCAGAAGCCCAGATCCTCGAGCTGCATCAGCACCGTGATCGTGAAGCTGTCGTAGATCGACGCGTATTTGATGTCGGCCGGCGTCACCCGCGCCTGCGCGAACGCGCGCTCGCCGGACCAGGCGGCGGCGGAGAACGAGAGATCGACGCAGCCGCCCGAAGGCCCCTTGACCGCGACGCCGGCGCCGCGCAGCGACACCCGCGGCCGGGCGAGCGAACGCGCGATCTCGGGCCGCACGACGACCAGCGCGCCGCCGCCGTCGGAGACGACGCAGCAGTCGAGCCGGCGCAGCGGATCGGCGATCATCGGCGACGCGAGCACGTCTTCGACCGTGACGACCTCGGGCAGCATCGCATGCGGATTGTGCTGCGCATGATGCGATGCAGCGACCTTGATCCAGGCGAGCTGCTGCGGCGTCGTCCCGTGGTCGTGCATGTGCCGCATCGCGACCATCGCGTACATGTTCACCGTCGCCGGCGCGTACGGCGCCTCGAACGGCGCATCCGGAATGTGCTGCCCCCAACTGCGCGGCCGCGTGCCGCTCGAGCCTTCCGAGCGCGGCCGCCCGGCCAGCGTCACCAGCGCGACGTTGCAATCTCCGGCTGCGATCGCCTGCGCCGCGTGCGCGACGTGGATCAGGTACGACGAGCCGCCGGTTTCGGTCGAGTCGACGTGGCGCACCCGCAGTCCGAGGTAGTCGACCATGCTGAGCATGCCGAGCCCCGGCGCATCGCCGGCGCAGAAATAGCCGTCGACGTCGCGCAGCGACAACCCGGCGTCGCGCAACGCGCCCTGCGCGCATTCGGCATGAAGCTGCGCGACCGACTTGTCGGGCGCCAGCCGCGTCGGATGCTCGAAAACGCCGGCGATGTGTGCGGTGGCCGTCATTCGGACTGCGTATCGGTCGGAGCGAACGGGAATCAAGCATCGCACGAACCGCCGGGTGGCGTCGATGCGGCGGCGCGTGGCGCTGCGCGAACCGGGCCGAGGCACCGCGGCGTGTCGGGCGTCACTTGACAGTCCTGCCCTCGGCGGGATAATTCGACCAGTCTCGATCGTCGAAGCGGGAGAGACTGCCGTGGCCGCAGCGAGCGGCGGGCGGCGGCGCCGAAGGTGTATCGCCCCGAAAACTCTCAGGCAAAAGGACCGCTTCGATTTGGACTCTCTGGAGAGTGGGCCGCGCATCGCGCGGCCTCGCCGAAGGAATAATCTCTCAGGCAAAGCGGACAGAGGGGGCAGCACGATGCGAACGCATTGCGCTGACCGCCGTCGCCAACGAACGCCTGGAGATCCCGCGTGAGCAACCCTTCCGATCTGAAGTACACCGAATCGCACGAGTGGGTGCGCGACAACGGCGACGGCACCGCGACCGTCGGCATCACGCATCATGCGCAGGAGGCGCTCGGCGAGCTGGTCTACGTCGAGCTGCCGGATGCGCACCGCAACGTGAAGGCGAACGACGCGTGCGCGGTCGTCGAATCGACGAAAGCCGCATCGGACGTCTACGCGCCGATCGACGGCGAGATCGTCTCGGTCAACGAGGCGCTGCCGAACGAGCCGCAGCTGGTCAACGAAGCGCCGTTCGGCGAGGGCTGGCTGTTCAAGATCAGGATCGCCGATCCGGCGCAGCTGCAGCGACTGATGTCGTCGGCCGACTACGACAAGTCGATCGGCGCGTGAAGGCGGCGGCGATGACTGCGAACCTGAGCGTCGGTGCCGACGTCGCGTCACTGTTCGGCAGCGACGAATTCCACGCCCGCCACCTGGGCCCGAGCGCCGACGAGCAGGCACGGATGCTCGAGCAGCTCGGCTACCGGTCGCGCCAGGCGCTGATCGACGACACGATTCCCCCCGCGATCAGGCTGCCTGAACCGCTTGCGCTGCCCGAACCGGCGTCGGAAGCCGCCGCGCTGGCCGAGCTGGAACGGATCGCCGAGGAGAACCAGGTCTGGCGCTCGTACATCGGCGCCGGCTACCACGGCACGATCACGCCGGAGGCGATCCGCCGCAACGTGCTCGAGAACCCCGGCTGGTACACGGCGTATACGCCGTACCAGGCCGAAGTCGCGCAGGGGCGGCTCGAGGCGCTGCTGACGTTCCAGCAGATGGTCGCCGACCTGAGCGGTCTGCCGGTCGCGAACGCGTCGCTGCTCGACGAGGCGACCGCCGCCGCCGAGGCGATGGCGCTGATCCGCCGCGCATCGAAACACGCCAGCGCGCGCTTCGCGATCGATGCGGCCGCGCATCCGCAGGTGATCGCGGTGATGCAAACACGCGCATCGTGGCTCGGCATCGACGCGTTCGTTTGCGATGCCGAGTCGATCGACGCAGCCGAGGTGTTCGGCGCGCACGTGCAGACGCCGGACACCTT
>DATLGW010000072.1:0-8403 GCA_035540315.1 Burkholderiaceae bacterium
CGCCTGCACCTCGGCCGGCGCCTCTTTCGGCAGCTGGCTCGCCAGCGCCGCGAGCTCGCCGCGCACCGCGGCGATCGCCGTGTCGAGGCGCTCGAGCTCGAACTGCGTCTGCGCGGCATCGATCCGGTAGCGCGGCACGTCGATCAGCCGCGACTCGAGCACCCGGGCGCGGCCGATCACGATCCCGCCGCCGATGCCGGTACCGCTCAGCGTCAGCATCTCAGCGCGTTCCGGCATCGCCGCCGGCCGCCTCGACCTCGCCGAAACCGGAGGCGATCAGCGCAGTCACCGCTTCGAGCGCGGCGTCCTCGTCGGGCCCGTCGGTCTCCACCAGCAGCGCGCTGCCGCGGGAGGCCGCTAGCATCATCACGCCCATGATGCTCTTCGCGTTGACCCGGCGCGTTCCCTTGGTCAGCCACACGTCGGCGCGATAGCGCGAAGCCAGCTGGGTCAGCGCCGCCGACGGCCGCGCATGCAAGCCCAGCCGATTGACGATGCGGACTTCGGCCTGCTTCACGACCCGCCTTCCTCCGGCGGCGCCACCGGCAGGATCGTCTCGCGGATCCCCTGCATCAGCTTGGCCGCGACCTCGTCGAGCGGGCCGCGCCGCAACGTCAGCGCCTTGACCAGCAGCGGCAGGTTCACGCCCGCGATCACCACCACCCGCTGCGGCTGCGCGAGCCGCGCGGCAATGCGCCCCGGCGTGGCGCCGTGCAGGTCGGTCAGCACGATCACGCCGGAACCGTCGTTGATCCGAGCCATCAGCTCGCGCGCCGCCGCTTCGGCCGCATCCGGATCCTCGTCGGGAACGACGTCGAGCGCGGCCAGCTGCGGCGGCAGCCGGCCGAAAATGTGCCGCGTGCAGTGCAGCAGCGCCGTCCCCAACGGCTCGTGCGACACCAGCATGATGCCGATCATCGCACGCTGCCGGAAACCGCTTGCTCGAGTGCGTCGACGAACATCGCCGCGACCGCGAATCCGGTCTGCTGCGTGATCTCCTGGAAGCAGGTCGGGCTGGTCACGTTGATCTCGGTCAGGTGCTCGCCGATCACGTCGAGCCCGACCAGCAGCAGTCCGCGCGCAGCGAGCACCGGCGCGAGCGCCTCGCCGATCTCGCGGTCGCGCGCGGACAGCGGCCGCGCCACCCCGGTGCCTCCGGCCGCGAGGTTGCCGCGCGATTCGCCGGCCTTCGGGATCCGCGCCAGGCAGTACGGCACGACGTTGCCGCCGATCAGCAGCACCCGCTTGTCGCCGTCGGCGATCGCCGGCAGATAACGCTGGGCCATCACGCTGCGCCCGCCGCACAGGCTCATCGTCTCGAGGATCACCGACAGGTTCGGATCGCCGACGCGGGCGATGAAGATCGACGCGCCGCCCATGCCTTCGAGCAGCTTGAGCACGGCCTGGCCGTGGCTGTCGACGAACGCGCGCAGCCGCGCCGGGTCGCGCGTGACCAGCGTCTCCGGGCTGAACTGCGGGAACTCGGCGATCGACAGCTTCTCGCTGTGATCGCGGATCGCGCGCGGATCGTTGAACACGCGCGCGCCGCAGCGCACCGCGTGCTCGAGCAGGTACGTCGAGTACACGTACTCCATGTCGAACGGCGGATCCTTGCGCATCAGCACCGCGTCGAACGCCGTCAGCGGCTGCTGCTCGGGCTCCTCCAGCCGATACCACGCCGGCGCATCGTCGACCAGGTGCAGCCGGCGCACTTGCGCCAGCGTCGCGCCGTCGGCCAGATACAGCTCGGACTGCTCGCACACGTACAGCGAATGATCGCGCCGGTCGGACTCGACCATCATCGCGTACGTCGAGTCCTTGTACGTCTTGTACTGATCGAGCGGATCGGAGATCACCAGGATTCGCATGGCGTCAACCGTAGCGCGACTGGTCGGGGTCGGTTCGCTCGAGCTCGATCGACGCGGCCAGCAACGCCAGCCGCGCGACCACGCCGTAGCCGTAGAAGCGGTTCGGCGCGTAGCCCGGCTGCGCGGTCGCGTCGGGCAGGTTGCAGCTGGCCGCGAACGGCAACGGCACGAAATGCATGCCCGGCGCGTTCAGGTTCTCGTCGGGTCCGCGCTCGGAGTGCACGCGATAGAAGCCGCCGACCACGTACTTGTCGATCATGTAGACGACCGGTTCGGCGACGGCGCCCTCGACCGTCTCCATCGTCGGCACGCCCTCCTGGATCATCACCTCGCTGACTTCCAGGCCCTCCTTGCCGACCGCCATCTTGTTGCGCTGCCGGCGGTTCAGGTGCGCCAGCTCGGCCGGATCGCGGACCGACATCACGCCCATGCCGTAGGTGCCGGCGTCGGCCTTGACGATCACGAACGGCTTGTCGGCGACGCCGTACTCGCGGTACTTCGACCGGATCTGGCGCAGCAGCTGCTCGACCGCGCCGGCCACGCAGTCGATGCCTTCGGAAGACTGGAAATCGACGCGGCCGCAGCGAGCGAAGTACGGGTTGATCGTCCACGGATCGACGTCGATCTGCCGCGCGAAGCGCTTCGCGACGTCGTTGTACGCGTCGAAGTGGTTCGACTTGCGCCGCACGGCCCAGCCCGCATGCAGCGGCGGCGCGAGCACCTGCTGTCGAATTCCCTCGAGCACCGGCGGGACGCCGGCCGACAGATCGTTGTTCAGCAGCACCACGCAGGGCTCGAAGTCGGCGAGGCCGACCCGGTGGCCGTTGCGCCGCAACGGCTCGAGCAGCAGCGACCCGCCGCCGGGCAGCTCCACGCGCGTCGGCGCGGTCAGGTCCGGGTTCAGCGAGCCGAGCCGAACCGTCAGACCGGTCTGCCGCAGGATCGCCTGCAACCGCGCGACGTTCTGCAGGTAATACGCGTTGCGGGTGTGGTTCTCGGGAATCAGCAGCAGGTTGCGCGCGTCCGGGCAGTGCTTCTCGATCACCGCCATCGCCGCCTGGACGGCCAGCGGCAGCACGTCGGCCGACAGGTTGTTGAAGCCGCCGGGGTACAGGTTCGTGTCCACCGGCGCCAGCTTGAAGCCGGCATTGCGCAGGTCCACCGAGCAGTAGAACGGCGGCGCGTGTTCCTGCCATTCGAGGCGGAACCAGCGTTCGATCTGCGGCGACAGATCGAGCATCCGGCGCTCGAGCGCCAGCAGCGGCCCGCTCAGCGCGGTGACGAGGTGTGGGACCATGGGTCGATCTGAGTGCTGACCCGATTGTAGCCGCCGGCGCCGCGCTCGACCTGCGCGACACCCGGGGGGCCGCAGAGGCGGCTGGGCCCGCCCTACCGATCTTCGAGCTTGCCCAGGCGGTTGTCGATCGCGCGCTCGAGCTTGTCGGCCGCGCCTTCGATCGCCTCGATCAGCGATCCCGCGTGGTGCGTGACCGCGATCGGCTCGAGCCCCTTGATGCGCGCCTCCATCATGCAGCGCTTGTCGTCGGAGCCGCCCTTGGCCTTGTTCTCGTCGTTCAGATGGACCTCGACCCGCGTGATCCGGTCGCGGAAGCGATCCAGCGCCGACTCGACGATCGATTCGACCCGCTCGGCGAGCTCGACCCGGCCCGTGACGGTGTCGTCCGTGTTCGTTTGCACCTGCATCGCGGACTCCGATCGGCTCAGTAGCGGTAGATCGCGGCCAGGCCGCTGTGGCTGGGCATTCGCTGCGCGGGCACGACGACCACGCGGCCGCCGCGGCGCAGCGCCGCCTCGCCGATGTCGTCCAGCAGGTCGTCGACCAGCGGATCGGCGAGGTCGCCGTGGAGTATCCGCCGCTGCGCCTCGTCGAGCCGGCCCGGCGCCTGGCGTTCGGCTTCGAGCAGCAGCGTGTCGACCCGCCCGTCGAGCGTCGCCTGCGCGACCTCGTGGAGATCGTCGGAGCCCAGGCCGCGCGAGCGCTCCAGGTTGTAGCGGTCGACGTGCTCGTCGAGCAGGCGCAGATACAGCGGCTCGACCAGCCGCCATGCGCGCCCGCGCAGCTCGTCGGTCGACATCGCATGCGGGTTGCCGTCGATCGCCTGCTCCATCAGCGCCGAGTTGTGGCTGATGCGGCGGAACACGGGCTGGTGTTCGGGCAACGCCGCGAGCATCAGCGGCAGTCCCGACGGCTTCGAGTGGTGCTCGATGATCGCGCGGTCGACCTCGCGAAAGAATTTCTCCATGTCGCCGTCGACCTTGTCGTCCATCGCATGGTGGCCATGGAAATAGCCGGGCCCGCTCGGACCGGTACCGGAGGCGGCCATCATGTACGGCGGTTCGTGCACCTTCGCAGTCACGATCGCGTCGATCGTGCGGGGCACCTCCGGCGCCGGCTCGATCTCGTCGAGCACGTCGCGATTGCCCTCGAACAGCCGCATCCGCTGCCGGTCGATCGCGAGGATCTGGTAGCGATCGGCCGATTGCAGGATTCGCAGCATCGGCTTGACGTGGAAGCTGTCGGCGACGACCGCCCGCTCCGGAACCGGGCGTTGCAACCGGTGGACCTGGAACAGCTGCGCATTGCGAAGCACGGCCAGTCCGTCCAGCGTGTTGCCCCAGAAGTCGCGGTCGCCGGCGAGCGCGCGCAGCGGCTCGAGCAGGCGATCGACGTCGGCCGCGGCGTGGCCGCGGCGCAACGACTCCTCGATCTGCTTCAGCAGGTTGCCGTAGCGGATCGGGTCCTGCCGGCGATCGGGAACGGTGCGGTGAGTCGGCTGATACAGCGAAATGCAGGGCGGTGTCTGCCCTTCGGCGAGCCAGACCGGATAGCCCGGCGACGGCGCTTGCGGCATGAGTCAGCTCCCCAGGTCATGCTGTTGAGAACCCCCTCACTTGCCGGAAGCAACCGCCGCGCCCACCGGACGCGCCGCCGCGGCGACCGTGACTTGAGACGCGACCGGCGCTGCCGGTACCTGCACCGGACGCTCGGCGGGCTCCAGCGCCGTCGCCTCGGGCAGCTTCGACAGCCCGGTGCACAACACGGCTGCGGCATACGGAATCGCCTGCAGCCCGAGCACGACCATCCACAGCGTCGCCTCGAGCTGGCCGGGGCGCCGGGTCACGCCGATCGCGATCAGCGCCAGCAGCAGCGCGGTCAGCAGCAGCGCCTCCTCGCGCACGGCCGACCAGCCGCCGCCTTGATTGATGCTGGCGCCCTTCTTCGTGATCTCGAACACGCCGGTGCGATGCCACAGCCCCGAATACACGCCCATCGCGATCGCATGCGACAGCGCCATGCCGGCGACCGCGGCGCCGGTGGCCTCGCCGACCGAGCACGGCACCCGCCGCCAATACAACAGCGGGCCGAACAGCGCCTTGACGCCGAAGAAGCCGATCAGCGGCAGCAGGAACAGCATAATCGGATAGTGGAACAGCTTGGGCGCCGCGACGATTCCGATCGTCCACGCGACCGCGGCCATCGCGAAGATCAGATGCAGCGCATCGCCGAACCACGACAGCCAGCCCGACACGAAGTGGTAACGCTGCGCGACGCTCAGCTGTCCGGGGCGCAGCAGCGCCGCGCTGTGGTGCTTCAGGATCTGCATCGCGCCGAACGCCCAGCGCCGGCGCTGCTTCTTGAACGCGCCGAAGTCGTCGGGCGTCAGCCCCTCGCCCATCACGCGGTCGACGTAGACGGTCGAGTAGCCGGCCTTCATCAGCCGCAGCCCGAGCTCGGCATCCTCGCAGATGCACCACTCCGACCAGCGGCCGTGCGCGTTCAGCGCGTCGGCGCGGATCAGCGTCATCGTGCCGTGCTGGATGATCGCATCGCGCTCGTTGCGATGGTGCATGCCGATCCGGAAGAACCCGTCGTATTCCCAGTTCATCATCCGCCGGAACGCCTGGCGCGCCCAGCTGCGATGCGCCTGCGGCGCCTGCACGACCGCGACCTGCGGATCGTCGAAATACGCGACCAGCGAGCGCAGCCAGTCGCGGCGCACGACGTAATCGGCGTCGACGACGCCGACGACCTCGGCCGCCGGATCGGTCTGCGTCAGCGCGAAGTTCAGCGCGCCGGCCTTGAATCCGGGCCAGCTCGGCAGATGGAAGAACTTGAAGCGCGGACCGAGCTGCGACATGTACGCCTCGACCGGGCGCCACAACGCCTCGTCGCGGGTGTTGTTGTCGACGACGAGCACCTCGAAGTTCTCGTAATCGAGCCGACGCAGGCTGTCGATCGTCGCGATCACGACCTCGGGCTGCTCGTTGCAGCACGCCAGGTGCACCGACACCATCGGCTGGCGCGCGCCGTCGGGCAACGGCCGCGGACCGAACTCGCGCTGCAGGTTGCCGCGCCAGAACATCTCGGCGAACTCGAACCCGTGCGCCATCACGATCGCGATCATCATCGTCAGCGTCGGCAGCAGCACCGCGAGCGCCAGCCAGTCGCCGGGACGCAGGTAATAGTCGGCCGGAATCATCAGCAGCCAGACCACCGCCGACGCGCTCGCCTGAACGAACAGCGCATAGGTGACGCGGCTCGCGACCCGCAGCCGGCTGAACCGGCGCGCGAACCACGCGATCGCCAGCAGGCCGAGCAACGACGATGCGACCGCCTTGACCTGCCAGTTCGGATCGCGCTCCAGCGGACCGGTGAATTCGAACTTGGGCGTGCGGTCGGCGTAGAAGATCCCCCAATGCGCGCCGACGCGTCCTTCGAGCGACGTCGTCTTCCACGGCTGGTCGATCGCTTCCATCAGGAAGTAGTCGAGGTGCTTGCCGTTGCTGCGCGCGAGGAATTCGCGGATGAACTTCGCCTGCAGATCCGGACCGCTGGCAGCGACGCCGCCGCTGGGCGCAACGAAGCGCTCGCCCTGGCTGGGCCAGCCGATTTCGCCGATCACGATGTGCTTGTCCGGGAACGCCTGGCGCATCTGCTCGAATCGCTTCAGCGCGTAATCGACGCCGAGCTCGGCGGGGACGCCTTCCCAGAACGGCAGCAGATGCACGACGATGTAATCGACGTTGCGCGCGAGCTCCGGATAACGCAGCCAGATGTGCCAAGGCTCGGCCGTCGACACCGGAACCCGCAGCGTACGGCGCAGCTCGCGCAGGTATGCGGTCATCTGATCGAGCGTCAGCATGCCGTGCAGCAGCACTTCGTTGCCGGCGATCACGCGTTCGATGTTCGCGTTGTGCCGCACGGCGATCTTCACCGCCTCGATCTCGCGCCGGTTGTTGTCGAAACGGCCGTCGAGCCACACGCCCGCCGTCACCCGCATCCCATGCTGCGCGGCGATCGCAGGCAAATCGATGAACTCGCTCGAGCTGTAGGTGCGGATCCGCCGCGTCAGCTTCGACAGCATCAGCAGATCGGAGTTGATCTGCTCGTTCGTCGGGTATCGACCCGTGTTCGGCGCGTCCCAGCGCTGGAACGCGTTGTACGCGAGGCCCGTCACCGTGCCGCTGTATTCGGGCGCGTCGACCGGCCGATTCGCGAACTGCCACACCAGCAGGTTCGTCAACGCGACCGCGAATGCCAGCGCCAAACCGAATGATCCGCCGCCCCAGCCCTTGCTCTTCATTTCGAACCTTTAACCGGCGCCGCAGCATCCGCGTGCGGCACGAAGCCCATCCTGCGACCGCAATCGCGTTCGCACCCCTGTTCGTCACCTGCGGGAAACCCACGGCTCGCGAGCGCATCCGTGAAGCTTCGAAGACCGATCCCCTGGACCTCGTATACTCCCGGCGCATTCAACGCGGCAGCGGTACGGCCGGTGGACAGGCCGACCGAGGCTGCGGATTCTAGCTCAGGCTAACCCTTTCGAGGCAGTCTGGGGCAGATTGCAATAGGGAAATTCCCGAAGGTGTCAGCGCTCGGATCCCGCCCGACCCGCGGGCGCTCGGCCGTCACGCCCGCGGCATTGGCCGCGCTGGCGTTGCTGGCGGCCGCCGCCGTCGGCTGGTGGCTCGGGCTCGGGGTGCCGCGCCCGGTCGCCGAGCCGGCAACCGACCGCCTGCAGTGCCTGTCGTATGCGCCGTTTCGCGACCCGGCGACCTCGCCGCTGGTGCTGGGGACGCGGGTCTCGGAGGCGCAGATCGAGACCGACCTGCGGCTGCTGTCGGCGCGCACCGGGTGCGTGCGGACGTACTCGGTCCAGCAGGGGCTCGACGCGGTTCCGGCGGTCGCGCGCCGGCTCGGCATGTCGGTGATGCTGGGCGTGTGGATCGGCCGCAACCGCGTCGAGAACGAGCTCGAGCTGGCGCGGGCGGTGACGCTGGCGCGCGAATACCCGGACGTGCTGCGGGCGATCATCGTCGGCAACGAGGTGCTGTTGCGCCGCGAATTGCCCGAATCCGAGCTGATCCGGTACATCGACCGGGTCCGCCAGGCGACCCCGGTGCCGGTCACCTATGCCGACGTCTGGGAGTTCTGGAACAAGCACCCGGCAGTCGCGCCGGCGGTGTCGTTCGTGACGATCCACATCCTGCCGTACTGGGAGGACGAGCCGGT
>DATLGW010000073.1:0-8722 GCA_035540315.1 Burkholderiaceae bacterium
GCGCACGGCGTGCCGCTCGATTCGGATCGACAGCTCGGCCCAGCACGAGATCGCCGCGCAGATCTCGTCGAGCGGCGCGCGCTGCGACACGTCGCGCTCGATGATCGCGAGCATCAGCAGCTGCCGCGTGCGCCGCAGCGCCGGCCCGGGATCCGCTTGCGGATCCAGTCCCGCCGACACCGTCGACCACAGCGCCTCGACCGTCGACGCGTCCAGCGGCGCGTCGACCAGCCGCGGCAGTCGTTCGAGCAGCTCGGGCGCGCGCTGCTCGAATGCACCGATCGTCCGGCGAAAGTAGCCGGAATGCGGAAATGCGGCGTAGCGGCTCGGCATCAGGGGGGTATGCTACATTCGATCGGCGCCACGCACCGGCGCTTCCCGAGTCGATGAATCCAGTGTCCCGTTCGTTGCCGCTCGCCATCGGGCGCTGGTTGCTTGCCGCGCTGGTGGCTGGCTACTTCATTGCCGGTCTCGGTTATCTCGCGGTGCGCTACCTGGTCTGGCCGAACGTCGATCTGCTGCGGCCGCAGTTGCTGGCCGCCGTCGAGCGCTCGATCGGGCGCCCGATCGAGGTCGACCAGATCCGCACCGACTGGTCCGGGTTGCATCCGACCGTGGAGCTGCGCCACCTGCGGATTCAGGTCGACGGGCGCTCGGCGCTGGACGCGCCGGTCGTTCAGGCGGAGATCGCATGGCGATCGCTGCTGTTCGGCGAAGTCAGGTTTTCCGAGCTGAAGATCGACGGCATCGCCGTGGCGATCGAGCGGCTCGGCCCGGCACGGTGGCGGCTGGCCGGCTTCGACCTCGATGCGGCGGGCGCCGGCGCGACCGCAGACGGCACTGCGGTGCTCGGCTGGCTGATGTCGCAACGGGACATCGCGATCACGAATGCGGCAGTGCGGCTCGTCGACTCGGACCGCGGCAGCGATCCGGTGACGCTGGAACAGGTGTCGCTGCGGCTCGTCAACACCGGGCGGCGCCACCGGTTCGCGATGCGGCTCGAGCGCGCCGGCGCGCTCGCCGGCCCGGCCAGCGTCGCCGGCGACTTCATCCGGGGGCCGTTCACGGAGCCGACCGACTGGCAGCGCTGGCGCGGCGAGTTGCATGCGACGCTGGATGCGCTCGACCTCCACGCGGCGCAGCGCGCGGGTCTGCCGCTGATCGCGGGCGCCGGCGGTCGTGCCGATGCGCAGCTGTGGCTGCGCTTCGATGCCGGGCGGCCGGTGGATGCAACGCTGAAGGCGAGCGCGGAGGCGCTGCACCTGCCGACGCCGCACGGAGGCCTCGCGCTGCAGCAGGTGCTGGCGACGCTGCAGCTCGCGCCCGCGAACGACGGCTGGACCGTCACGGCGACCGAGCTCGCGTTCAGCGACTCGCGTTTTGCGCACAGCGCCGGCGGCGACGATCTGCGGTTGGTGCTGGATTCGGGCGGGCGGCCGCGCGCCGGATCGCTGCGGCTGCGCGCCGTCGATGCCGAGTCGACGATCGCGTTCGTTCGGCGCTGGCCGCTGCCGGCCGAGCTCGCTGACTGGGCCCGTCGCGTCGATGCCAGCGGCGATCTGCGCGAGTTGGCGTTCGAGTGGCGCGACGTCGAGCACGCGCCGCACTGGCAGCTGCAGGCCGCGTTCGAGCGGTTGTCGCTGCGCGTGGCCCCGCAGCTGCCGTCGTTCCGCAACCTGTCGGGTCGCATCAGCGCCGATGCCGGCGGCGGCTCGCTGCTTCTCGACAGCACTGCGGCGGCGCTGAGCTTTCCCGGCGTGCTGGAGGACCCGACGGTCCCGTTGCAACGGCTGGCCGGCGAGGCGACCTGGCGCCACGGCGCCGCCGACGGACTGCAGGTCCAGCTGGCGCGGCTCGAGTTCGCGAACGGCGATGCGGCAGGCGTGGCTTCCGGCAGCTACCGCAGCGCGGCGAGCGGCCCCGGCGTCGTCGATCTGACGGGACAGCTGACGCGGGCCGAAGGCCGGCGCGCCGCGCGTTATCTGCCGGTGCAGATTCCGAAGCCGGTGCGCGACTGGGTCGCGGGCGCGGTGATCGCAGGCGAGTTGGACTCGGTCGGATTCCGGCTGCGCGGCGATCTGCTCGAGTTCCCGTTCCGCGATCCGGCGAAAGGCGAGTTCCGGATCGAGGCGAAGGTCCGGCAGGGCGTGCTCGAGTACGCGCCGGGCTGGCCTCGGATCGACGGCGTTTCTGCGCGGTTGGTGTTCGAGCGCGCCGGCATGAGCGTTCGCAGCGACGCCGCGCAGGTGCTCGGCGTGGCGCTCGCCGACGTGAATGCGAGGATCGTCGATCTGAACCAGCCCGAGCTGATCGTCGAGGGGCAGGCCGGCGGCGCGGCGCAACAGATGCTGCGCTTCGTCGGTTCGAGCCCGTTGCAGATCTCGGGTTTCGCAGGTCTGGCCCGCTCCGCGCGGATCGACGGCGAAGCGAAGCTGCAGCTGCGGCTCGATGTGCCGCTTGCGAAACCGGCGCACACGCGGGTCGCCGGCGCAGTGACGCTGGCCGACAACCGGGTCGTACCCGATTCGGCGCTGCCGCAGCTGACTGCGGTGGGCGGCCGGATCGAATTCACCGACTCGGCGATCGCGTTGCGCGGGCTGACTGCGCGCCTGTTCGGCAACCCGCTGCGGATCGACGGCGGCTCGACTGCCGCCGGCCGGGCGCAACTACGGATCGGCGGCACGCTGGAATCGGCGTCGCTGAGGCAGATCGCCGAGCATCCGCTGACGCAGCGGCTGTCGGGGCGCGCGGCGTTCCGCGCGCAGGTCGACATCGAGCCGAATCAGCTGCGCCTCGGGATCGAGTCCGACCTGGTCGGCCTGTCCAGCGCGCTGCCGGCGCCGTTCGCGAAGGAAGCGGCCGAGCCGTGGCCGCTGCGGGTCAGCGTCACGCCGCTGGTGGCGGGCCGCGAGATCTGGCCGCTGCGCGACCGGGTTTCGGTGCGCATCGACAAGCGGGCGGCGCTGGTGCTCGAGCGCGAGCGCGATCCGCTGTCCGACCGGCTGCTGCTGCGTCGCGGCAGCTTCGCCGTCAACGGGGAGCCGGTGCTGCCCGACGCCGGCTTCGCCGTGCTGCTGAGCACCGACCGCGTCGACTTCGACGATTGGCACGCGCTGCTTGCCGCGCCGGCGGCCGCGGCACCGGTCGCTGCGGCATCGCCGCCGCCGGCGCCGCCCGCGCGCGCGGGCGCCGCCGACGCGGGCGAGTTCCAATGGCTGCCGGACCAGGTGTCGGTGGTCGCTCGGCAGCTGCAGATCGGCGGCCGCGAGCTGCACGACGTGGTGCTCGGCGCGACGCGGCTGCAGGGGCAGTGGCGCGCGAACGTGTCGGCGCGCGAGATCAACGGCTACTTCTTCTGGAACGACGCGGCGCCGGGACAGCCGATCGGCACGTTGTCGGCCCGCTTCACGCGGCTGCACGTCCCGGCATCCCGCCGCGGCGAGTTCGAGACGATGCTCGATGCGCCGCCCAGCCGGCTGCCGGCGCTCGACATCGGCGCCGAGGAGTTCGTGCTCGGCGATCGGCCGCTGGGGGCGCTGACGCTGCGGGCGACCAACGGCGGCAGCGCCGAGCGGCCGGTGTGGCGGCTCGACCTGCTGCGCCTCGAGAACGCGGCCGGACGGCTCGATGCGAACGGCAGCTGGGCGCTGTCGCCGGCGCCCGCCGGCGCGGCCGGCGTCACGCTCGCCGATCTGCGCATGACCGAGCTCAACTTCAAGCTGACGCTGGCCGATGCTGGCAAGCTGCTCGATCGGCTGGGCTGGCACGACGTCGTCAAGGGCGGCGCCGGCTCGATTGCAGGCGACTTGCGCTGGCGCGGCTCGCCGCTGTCGATCCACTTCCCGACGCTTGCGGGCGCGCTGGCGGTCGACGTGCGCCAGGGCCAGTTCCTCAAAGCCGATCCCGGCATTGCGAAGCTGATCGGCGTGCTGAACATGCAGTCGCTGCCCAAGCGGCTCGCGCTCGACTTCCGCGACGTGTTCTCCGAGGGCTTCGCATTCGACGAGGTTGCCGGACAGGTGAAGGTCGCGCAGGGAATCGCCCGCACCGAGGCGCTGCAGATGCGCGGCGTGCAGGCGCAAGTCAAGATTCGCGGCGAGGCCGACTTGGCTCGCGAGACGCAGTCGCTGAACGTCGAGGTGCTGCCCGAGCTCAATGCCGGGATCGCGTCGCTCGCGTATGCGGCGATCCACCCGGCACTTGGACTGGGTTCGCTGGTCGCGCAATATGCGTTGCGCAAGCCGCTGCAGCAGATGTTCGCCTACGAAGTGGAGGTCACCGGGCCGTGGAGCGATCCGAACGTCAGCGAGAAGATCCGCCGGGCGCCGGCGCCGATGCTGAAGGTCGAGCCGTGACTGCAGCGCAGCCCGACGCCGCGGTCCGCGAGGCGGCTGCGGGCGGCGCCGCGACGCTGCGGGTGGCCGGCATCCAGATGACGGCGGCAGCGTCGGTCGAGCCGAACCTGCAAACGGCGGCGCGCCTGCTCGAGCAGGCGCGGGCGGCCGGCGCGCAGCTGGCGGTGCTGCCCGAGTTCTTCTGCCTGCTCGGGCGCAGCGACACCGACAAGGTCGATGCCGGCGAGGCCGACGGCGACGGGCCGATCCAGCGTTTCCTGTCGGAGCAGGCGCGCTCGCTGCAGCTGTGGCTGGTCGGCGGATCGCTGCCGCTGAAGTCGTCCGACTTCCGGCGGGTCTACAACGCCTCGCTGGCGTTCGCGCCCGATGGCCGCCGCGTCGCCCGCTACGACAAGATCCATCTGTTCGGGCTGAACCGGCCGGGCGAGCCGGCGTTCGACGAAGCGGCGACGATCGTCGCCGGCCGCACGCCGGTCGTCTTCGACCTGCCGGCGCCGACCCGGCGCTGGCGGATCGGCATGTCGATCTGCTACGACGTGCGGTTCCCGGAAATGTATCGGGTGCTGTCGCCGGTGGACTTGATTCTGGTGCCTTCGGTCTTCACCTATGTCACTGGGCGCGCGCACTGGGAGACCCTGTTGCGAGCGCGGGCGATCGAGAATCAGTGCTATGTTTTGGCTCCGGCGCAAGGCGGCCGGCATGAGAACGGCCGGCGCAGCTGGGGCCATTCGCTGCTGATCGACCCCTGGGGGGAGATCCTGTCGGTGCTGCCCGAAGGCGAAGGCGTCGTCGTCGGAGACCTCGATGCTGCGCGGCTGGACGAGGTCCGTTCCAGCCTGCCCGCCCTGACTCACCGCACGTTGTAGGAATCGACGCTAGATGAAGTTGCTTGATGCCCATCTCGATCGCCTCGTGATCGCCCGCCAGACGCTGCTCGACCCGTTCGGCCTCGACGAATCCGATTTGCTGCAGGCGCTGGGCGAAATCTTCACCCACCGCGTGGACTACGGCGATCTGTACTTCCAGCACACGCGCAGCGAGAGCTGGAGCCTCGACGAAGGCATCGTCAAGTCCGGCAGCTTCTCGATCGACCAGGGTGTCGGCGTGCGGGCCGTGACCGGCGACCGGACCGCATTCGCCTATTCCGACGAGATCGGCCGCAACGAGCTGCTGGCGGCCGCACGTGCGGCGCGCACGATCGCCCGCAGCGGTGCCGGGCGTCGTAAGGTCGCGGGCTCGATGCAATCGGCGCACGGGCGGGTGCTCTACAGCACGGCCGACCCGATCGCGTCGCTGGAGTCGGCCGCGAAGGTCGCGCTGCTGCACCGGGCCGAGCAGATGGCGCGGGCGCGCGACCCGCGGATCGTGCAGGTGATGGCCAGTCTGTCGGCCGAGCACGACGTGGTGCTGATCGCGCGCTCCGACGGCGTGATCGCCGCCGACGTGCGCCCGCTGGTGCGGCTGTCGATCAACGTGATCGCCGAGAGCAACGGCCGGCGCGAGCAGGGCGTCAGCGGCGGCGGCGGCCGGTTCTCGTTCGAGCGCTTCGACGATTCGCTGGTGCGCCGCTTCGTCGACGAGGCCGTCGATTCGGCGCTGCTGAACCTGGAGTCGCGACCGGCGCCGGCCGGCGTGATGACGGTCGTGCTCGGCCCCGGCTGGCCGGGCGTGCTGCTGCACGAGGCGATCGGCCACGGCCTCGAAGGCGACTTCAATCGCAAGCGCTCGTCGGTGTTCGCCGGCCGGCTCGGCCAGCGCGTGGCGGCCCGCGGCGTCACCGTCGTCGACGACGGCACGCTGCCGGATCGGCGCGGGTCGCTGAACATCGACGACGAGGGCAACGCCAGCCAGTGCAACGTGCTGATCGAGGACGGCGTGCTCAAGGGGTACCTGCAGGACACGCTGAACGCGCGGCTGATGAAGACGGCCGTGACCGGCAACGGCCGGCGCGAATCGTTCGCCGATCTGCCGATGCCCCGGATGACGAACACCTACATGCTCAACGGCGACCGCGATCCGAAGGAGATCATCGCGTCGGTCGACCGCGGGCTGTACGCCGTCAATTTCGGCGGCGGCCAGGTCGACATCACGAACGGCAAGTTCGTGTTCTCGGCGAGCGAGGCGTACTGGATCGAGAACGGCAAGCTGCAGTATCCGGTCAAGGGCGCGACGATCATCGGCAACGGGCCGGATGCGTTGACCCGGGTCACGATGATCGGCAACGACATGCGGCTGGATTCCGGCGTCGGCGTGTGCGGCAAGGACGGCCAGAGCGTTCCGGTGGGCGTCGGGCAGCCGACGCTGCGGATCGAGGGGCTGACCGTCGGCGGCACGGCCTGAGGCCGGCTGCTGCAGCGGCTGCTTGCGCGCCGCGCCGATTCCGGCTAGAGTCCCCGCCCATGACGCGCTTCTCGTTTTACTTCTTTTATTTTTTCGGCTCCCCGGCCGCTGGCGGGACGAGTCCGGAGCGCGTTGCACGATAGAGATCCGGAACCCGAACCAAAACCGCCAGCGTAGAACCTGGCGGTTTTTGTTTCTGGGGCCGGCAAACGACACGAGCCAGGGAATCGAGCCATGCCGCACACCACCGACGACGTCCGAATCCGCGAGATCAAGGAGCTCTCGCCGCCCTCGCACCTGCTGCGCGAGTTCCCGATCACCGATCGCGGCACGGCGACCGTGCTCGAGGGCCGCGCGGCGATTCATCGCGTGCTGCACGGCACCGACGACCGGCTGCTGGTCGTCGTCGGTCCGTGCTCGATCCACGACGTGGCCGCGGCGCGCGAATACGCGAAGCGGCTGGTCGCCCAGCGCGAGCGGCTGCGCGACCGGCTCGAGATCGTGATGCGCGTGTATTTCGAGAAGCCGCGCACCACGGTCGGGTGGAAGGGGTTGATCAACGACCCGGATCTCGACGGCAGCTTCAACATCAACAAGGGGCTGCGCCGCGCGCGCGAGCTGCTGGTCGACATCAACGACCTGGGGCTGCCGGCCGGCACCGAATACCTCGACATGATCACGCCGCAGTACGTCGCCGACCTGATCACCTGGGGCGCGATCGGCGCGCGCACGACCGAATCGCAGGTCCACCGCGAGCTCGCATCCGGGCTGTCGTGCCCGGTGGGCTTCAAGAACGGCACCGACGGCAATCTGCGGATCGCGCTCGATGCGATCAAGGCCGCTTCGCAGCCGCACCACTTCCTGTCGGTGACGAAGGGCGGACATTCGGCGATCGTCTCGACCAATGGCAACGACGACTGCCACATGATCCTGCGCGGGGGCAGCAAGCCGAACTACGACCGCGCCAGCGTCGACGCCGCGTGCCGCGAAGCCGGCGCCGCATCGCTCGCATGCCGGCTGATGATCGACGCCAGCCACGGCAACAGCCAGAAGAAGCACGAGAACCAGCTGCTGGTGATTCGCGACATCGCCGACCAGCTTGCCGACGGCGAATCGCGGATCTTCGGCGTGATGATCGAAAGCCACCTGATCGCCGGGCGGCAGGATCTGGTGCCCGGGCGCGAGCTCGCGTACGGACAGAGCATCACCGACGGGTGCATCGGCTGGGACGACACCGTTTCGGCGCTCGACCTGCTCGCCGAAGCCGTCAGCGAGCGGCGGGTCGCGCTCGCGCAGTAGGTTCGCGACGTGCGGCCGACTAACGGCCCAGTCGCGGCTGCACTGCGGCTATTACGTAGCGCGCCGATCGTCTGGAAAACGTCCATTCGCGCGGCGCCGCGTCTTGCGCGGCACGGTTCCGTGCTATAACCCGTCCAGACAAGATGGGGGAAAAAGGGGTCGGCATGCAGGCAGCGACGATGACATCGGCGACAACCGGAGCCCCGACGTCGGCCAGCGCGAAGCAGACACCCCACGAGCGCCTGACGGCGATCGGACTGAAGCCGCTCGGACGCGCGAGCGAGTTCGCCGACGAGATCCACGCGCTGATGGCGAAAACGCCGCTGTTCTCGAGCCTCGACATGGACGAGACCCGGCTGCTCGGCGGCTTCATGTACGTCTACGAAGCGCCGGCCGGGCTGACGATCATTGCCGAAGGCGAGTCGGGCGACTTCATGATGCTGCTGATGTCCGGCATGGTCGACGTGCTGCGGCGCAACCGGTACAACTATCCGTCGCGGATCGCCGTCGCGCACGCCGGGCATGCGCTGGGCGAGATGTCGATGTTCGACGGCGAGCCGCGGTTCGCGTCCTGCGTGACGCTGGAGAACAGCCGGATCGCGGTGCTGACGCGCGATGCGCTGTTGCTGGTGCTGCAGGACGAGCCGACGCTCGGCACGAAGATCCTGCTCAAGCTCGTGCAGCTGCTGTCGGAGCGGCTGCGCCAGACCAGCGCGAAGCTGGTGTCG
>DATLGW010000074.1:0-20961 GCA_035540315.1 Burkholderiaceae bacterium
GTGCTGAGGAACTTCGGCTGGCGGCCGATCGAATCGTCACCCGCCGAGTTCGCTGCAGCGATCCGAAGCGACACCGAACGCTGGGGCCCGCTGATCACCGAAGCGGGCCTGAAGCTGGATTGACTTTCGGCAGCGTCTGCCCGACCGCTGCAACAGGACCTTCGTGATGATGTTCGCCGGACGGGCGCTCGCCCGCACAGCACCGCTGCGTTCGCCCGCCGCCGCCGATGCGGCTCTGGCCGGGCCTGACGCATCCGCGCGGTCGGTGCTGATCGATGGGAGCGCGATCGCAGCGGTCGCCGCATTCATTGCCGTGCTGGTGTGGGTCGTCGCCGCATGGGCACCGTTCTGATCGATGCGCTGCGGTGCGAAGCGGCCTGAAGCCGCCGCGGCTGCGGTAAAGGAGTTTGCAATGCTTCCTGAAGGCATGACGCGGCAGCGCCCATACGCCGCTGCCGGCGCAAAGCAATCCATCAAGTGCAGGGGGCAACTCGGTCTCACAGGAGGCATCATGCGAAATCTGCTGTCGCTTGCGAACAAGGCTCTGATCGGCTCGACCGTGGCCGCCGTCGTCGCATTCAGCCCGCCGTGCAGGGCCCAAACGGATCTGCAGCGCGGACTCCAGGAGTACGAGAACGGGAAGTTCGTGGTCGCTGCGCTGCACTTGCGCAGGGCCGCGACCCACGGCGATGCACAGGCGCAGGAACTCCTGGGAGTGATGTACGCGATGGGCGCCCCGGCGTTCGCCGGAATTCATCGCAACCCGCGAGAGGCAGTCAAGTGGCTCGAGATGGCGAGCCGGCAGGGGCGCCAGAGCGCGCAGTACCTGTTCTGCGTGTTGTTTCGCCCCGGCCACGCGCCGCGAGCGAGCGGCGTGCGCTGCTTCGATCATGTCG
Source organism: Burkholderiaceae bacterium (assembly GCA_035540315.1). Lineage (GTDB taxonomy): Bacteria > Pseudomonadota > Gammaproteobacteria > Burkholderiales > Burkholderiaceae_E > DATLGW01. The sequence goes on from DATLGW010000074.1 coordinate 897, forward strand.
CGAGCGGGATGATCGCTTCCGATCCGGTCCGCGCGCATTGAGGAACCGACGACGGCGACGCCGGCGCAGTCGCTTCGTCAGCGCCCGTTCGACGGATGCGTGATCGGCGCCGCCGCGAACATGCGGCGTGCCTGTTCGGCGTGCAGCGCCAGCGTCTGCTCGAGCGGGGCGAGGCTGAGCCCGAGCTCGCGCTCGACGCGCGCGCCGCAAACGCGAGACGGCATCGGCTGCGGCGGCACGCTGCCCTCCTCGGCAAAGTCGAACTGCGCATCGGGGATCATCCGCCGCACCATCCCGGCGAGCTCGCCGAGCGAGACGTCGTAGCCGCCGGTGTTGTAGATCGGGTGCGCCAGCCGCGGCGCGTCGGCGAGCGCCGCATAGACTTCGGCGGCGTCGTCGACCCAGATCAGCGAGGTGCGCTGGCTCGCCGGATACGGGAAGCGCATCGGGCGGCCAGTCGCCGGCAGCGACATGAAGTCGTTCGACCAGCGGCTGACGCCCTTGTCCTTGAGCGGCGAATGGCAGACGCTCGGCCGCACCCCGACCAGCTCGATGCCGGATGACGCGGCCATCCGCGGAGCGAGCGCCTCGACCGCGTGCTGGGTCAGGCGGAATACCCAGCGCGGGTTGCAGAAGCGGGCGTCGTCTTCGCCGAGCAGCCGGTCACCGTGCTCCTCCTGGGTCCCGTAGACGCCGATCGAGCTCTCGTAGACGACGCGGCGGATGCCGGTCGCCGCCGCCGCCTCGAAGACGTGGAGCGCACCGAGCAGATTGATCTGCACGGTGCCGATCACATCGGTCTCGGTGTCCTCGCCATAGCGGACCTCGCGGTTGACGATCACCTCCGGCCGCTCGCGCCGCACCACGGCCAGCAGTCCGGCCATGTCGGCAAGCGAGCCGCGGTGACAGCGAACCGGCCGCGTCAGCACGACGCGCCACGGCTCGACCACCTCGTCGTAGCAGGCAACGTCGTGGCCGCGGGCCAGCAGGCGCGCGACGATGCTCTGCCCGAACCAGCTCGTGCCGCCGGTGACGAGAACCTTCAAAGCGCGACCTCCTCTCCGAGATAGATGCGAACGACGCTGTCGCGCACGATGCCCGCGGCATCCTCCAGCGTCAGCCCGATGTGGCGCGTCATCAGCTCCTCGGCGCGAGCGGAGTCGCGCGCCGCCAGCGCCGCGATGATGGCGTCGTGGTCGGTGACGGTCACCTTGCGCAGTGCCCGCCGCTCCATCGCCACGGTGCGCACGAAGCGGATGCGCGAGTTGAGGTCGTAGAGCATCCGCACCAGCTCCGGATTGCGCGCGCCGCGGGCGATGGCGATGTGGAACGACTCGTCGATCTCGACGATGGCGGCCGGCGCGAGGCCGGCGCCCGTCGCCTTGGCAGCCTGCCACTGCGCGCGCAGATCGGCAAGGTCGCGGTCGGACGCGCGATCGCAGAACAGGCGGACCGACAGCACCTCGATCGCGAGCCGGATCTCGAACAGCGATCGGATCAGCTCGATGTCGAGCGGCTGGCGGAAGAAGCCCTTGTTGGGAACGACGGTCACCAGCCCCTCGCTGACCAGCCGCCGCAGCGCCTCGCGCACCGGCGTGCGACTGACCTTCAGCTCGGCGGCGAGCGCCAGCTCGTTGACGTGCGCGCCGGGGCGCAGCTCGCAATCGACCACCTTCTTGCGCAGCGCCTCGTACACGCGCGCGCTGGTGTCTGCGGGTCGTTTGCGGCTGCGCACGGGTCTTCCATCAGTGACCGAGCGTGAGGTCGATGCCCCGCTCGAACCCCGGTACCGGCGCCGCAATCTCCGGATCGATGACGACGTCGACCACGTACGGACCGGCGTGCGCGCGCCCGCGCGCCAGCGCCGGCGCGAGATCCCCCGGCTGCGTCGCGCGTTCGCCGGCCGCGCCGAGGCTGCGGGCGACCGCCGCGAAATCGATGTGGAGGAAGTCGCACTCCCGGTAGGTGCCGAACGCCTGCTCCTCGTAGTGGCGCTGGAAGCCCAGCGTCGCATTGTCGAGAACCACGGTCAGCAGCGGCACGCGGTAGCGCGCGGCGGTCTCCAGCTCGTTGATCCCATAGTAGAAGCCGCCGTCGCCGGTGACGCAGATCACCGGCCGCTCAGGCGCGCCGAGCTTGGCGCCGATCGCCGCCGCGAAACCCCAGCCGATGCTGCCGGTGCCGCGCGGCGACAGGATGGTGCGGCGGGGCGCGCGGATGTCGATATGGCTCAGCACCCAGCCCGACGCGTAGCTGCCGTCGCAGACGACGACGGTGTCGGCGTCGACGACGTCGTTGACCGCGGCGATCACGCGCTCGGGCCGCAGCGGCACCGCGTCGGATCCCACGTACGGCGCGTTGCGGGTGCGCCACTCGGCTTTCATTGCGGCGAGACGCGCGGCAGTGTCGCCGCGCGGCCGGCCCAGGCCTGCCCCCTCGCAGTGGCGAAGCAGCGCACGCAGGCTGTCGCGCACGTCGCCGACCAGCGCCACCTCGGCCGCGAAGTTGCGCCCGATCTCGTGCGAATCGATGTCGAGATGCACGAGGCGCACGCCGGGCGCGAACAGCGTCCAGTCTGCATAGGCCAGCTGCCCGGTCTTGGAGCCGAGGACGACGACCGCGTCGGCCGCGGCGGCAACCGCGTTCGCGCTGCGGCCGCGCCCGAGCGCGCCGCCGGTCTGGTTGCCGATTGCGCCGAGCGCGAGCGGATGGTCGTCCGGCAGGATTCCGCGCCCTGTCAGCGTGGTCGCGACTGGCGCATCGAAGCGTTCGGCGAGGCGGCGCACCTCCTCGAATGCGCCGGACAGCATCGCCCCGCCTCCGGCCACGATCAGCGGCCGTTCGGCGGCCGCGAGCAGCGCGGCCGCGCGCGCAATGTCCTCGGGATTGGCGAGCGGGCGCACGGCTGGATAGGTGGCGCAGCGGTGGTCGGCGGCGACGTCGGCCTCGGCGACGACGCCCATCACATCGGTCGGGCACAACACGGCGACGGGTCCTGGCCGCCCCGAGCAGGCGAGGCTGAAGGCTCTGCGGATCACGTCGCTCGCGCGGTCCGCCTGATCGACGCGCAGCGTCGCCTTGACGTAGGGCGCGAGCGCGGCGGGATGGTCGAGCTCGCTGTTGGCGTGGCGGCCTCGCAGCCGCACCGGATGGTCCTGCACCAGCGCGATCACCGGCACCGACGAACGCGCCGCCTCGTACAGGCCGCTCGACAGATTGGCGGCGCCCGGTCCGTAGGTGGCTGCGCACACGCCGGGCCTCCCGCAGACCTGCGCGTAGCCGTGCGCCATCACGGCGGCATGGCGCTCGTCGTGGATGGTGACGATGCGCGTGGCGAGCGGGTCGACGGCATGGAACAGGTGGATCGGATCCTCCATGCCGAAAATGCAGCGCACCCCGTAGTTGCGCAGCGTCTCGTAGATCAGCTGGCCCGCCGTGCCCTTCATGTCGCGTTTCGATCGGGCGTCGCCGCGCCAAGGTGCATTACGAAGTGCATTATGCTTTGAATAATAGGCCGGAAGGTGGCACACTGCCAACCGCCCCGGCGGGGCGCAACGGACCGACGCAAGAAAGGGGACGTCATGTCAAAGACAGCCGCATGGGTTCTCTCGCTGACGATGATCGCCGCGCCGGCGATCGCCCAGACGCCCCCGAGGGGCCAGCCCGTTCCCGAGATCCACTTCCTGAGTTGGCCGACGGCGACCTACCAGCACTTCGCGGAGACCGCGAACTACGTCGCCGAGCAATGGACCAAGCTCGGCCTGCGCGTGCGGATGGACCAGCAGGCATTCCCGAACCCGATGCTGAAGATGTGGTTCACCGATCACCAGTTCGACGTCGTGCTGTCGAACCTGTCCGGCGCGCCGCACCGGCTCGAACCCGACTTCTTTACGAACGCCCAGTTCAACTCGGCCAACACCGCGCCCGGCAACTGGAACGTCGGCGAATACTCGAACCCCGCGTTGGACGCGCTCGGCAAGCGGCAGCTCGGCATTTACGACCCGCAGGAGCGGCGCCCGATCATCTTCGAGCTGCAGCGCATGATCGTCGAGGAGCAGCCCGAGGCGGTATTGGCCGCGCCGGTCACCGTTTTCGCGGTCAACAAGAACAACATGGAGTTCGCCGGCTACGTCGACAGCCCGCAGGGCGTGCGCGCGAACGCGAACCAGATCCGCATGCGCTCGCTGCGCGACCAGAAGCTGGTGCGGATCGGCTGGACGGTCGAGTACACGGTGCTGAACCCGACCGCGGCGCGCACGATCGAGGAAACCGAGCTCGCCGCCCTGCTCTACGACCGGCTGATCTGGATCGCGCCCGACGGCTCGCCGCAGATGCGCCTCGCGGAGAAGATCGACAAGCTCGACGACACAACGCTCGAAGCGCGCATCCGCACCGGCCAAACGTTCTCCGACGGCAAGCCGGTCACCGCCGAGGACGTCAAGTTCTCGTTCGACTACATGAAGCAGTGGAAGGCGCCGTACTTCACGCAGCACCTGGCGCGCCTGGCCAGCGTCGAGGTGATCGATCCGCGCACGGTGCGCTTCAAGCTGACCGAGCCGTATGCGCCGTTCGTGATGAACACGCTCGGGCAGATGTACGTGCTGCCCAAGCACGTCTGGGAGCCGCTGGTCGCCGCGCAGGGCCTGCAGAACCCGCAGCAGTTCGCCAACGACAAGCCGATCGGCAGCGGTCCCTACACGGTCCGCTCGCGCCGGCCCGGCTCCGAGCTCTATCTCGAGCGCCGCGCCGACCACTTCGATCCGCCGCTGTCCGACCTCCTGTACGTGGTGTTCGGCTCGGCCGAAATCGTCAGCCAATCGCTGCGCACCGGGGCGATCGACGTGTCGTTCCAGCCGGTGCCGCCGGCGGGCATCGCCGATTTCGAGCGGGACCGCAACCTGCAGCTGTATCGCGCCAACTCCAACGGCGTTATCTCGCTGCGCTACAAGACCACGGGACCGGTGTTCTGGAACCGCGACCTGCGTCGCGCGCTGTTCTATTCGATCCCCTACGACAACATCATCGAGGAGGTGCTCGGCGGCATGGCGGTCAAGTCGGCGACCCCGATCACGCCGGTCAACGCGTTCTGGCACAACCCGAACCTGCCGAAGCCGACGTTCGACCTCGCGAAAGCGCGCGCGATGCTGACCGAGGCTGGCTTCACCTGGGACGCCAGCGGCCGGCTGCACTTCCCGGCGCGCGAAGGAAGGCGCTGAACGCGCGCCGGCGGCCCGAGTCGCGCTGATGCTGGAGGCGCGCGGACTGGCGAAGCGTTATCCCGTCGTGACGGGCCTGCGCTCGCTGTTCTCGGCGCGCCGCGACAGCTACGTCCACGCCGTCGACGGCATCGACCTCAGCGTCGAGCGCGGCGAAGTGCTCGGCCTCGTCGGCGAGTCGGGCTGCGGCAAGTCGACCACGGGAAAGCTCCTGGTCGGCCTCGAGCAGCCGACCGCCGGCACCATCGCGCTCGACGGCGAGGACCTCGGCGCGCTGCGCCGGCGCGACCGGCGCGCGTTCTACCGTCGGGTCCAGATGATCTTCCAGGACCCGTACGGCTCGATCAACCCGATGCACGACGTGTTCAGCGCAGTCTCCCGCCCGCTCGTCTATCAGGGCATGCGCGATGCCGCCGACATCCGCCGGCGCGTGCTGGCGGCGATGGCGCGGGTCGGGCTGTCGCCGCCCGAGGTGTTCGCCGGGCGCCATCCGCATCTGCTCAGCGGCGGCCAGCGCCAGCGCCTGTGCATCGCGCGCGCGATCGTGCTGGAGCCGCGCTTCCTCGTGGCCGACGAGCCGATCTCGATGCTCGACGTGTCGATCAAGTGGGACATCATCCGCCTGCTGCGGCGCCTCGTCGGCGACGAGCAGCTGTCGATGATCTACATCACGCACGACCTGACGACCGTGCCGACACTGTGCCACCGCGTGGCGATCATGTATCTCGGCCGTATCGTCGAGATCGGCACGCCCGACGAGGTGCTGCGCGCGCCGAAGCACCCCTACACGCGCGCGCTGGTCGCGTCGATTCCGTCGATCGATCCGCACCGCAAGCGACCGCCGGCGCAGATCTCCGGCGCGATCCACAGCGCGATCGACCTGCCCACCGGCTGCCGCTTCCGCGACCGCTGCCCGATCGGCGATGCCGGCTGTGCCGCCCAGGACCCCGCGCTGCACGCCGTCGACGGTCGCGCGGTCGCGTGCCTGAAGGCGAGTTCGACAGCGCCGGCAGCGACCGCCGATACGGTGTTGCCCTCGGGAGGCGCGTGAGGGCCGGTATGCAGCGCTACATCCTGCACCGCACCTGGCAGATGGCGATCACGCTGTTCGCGCTGATGACCCTCATGTTCTTCCTGTTCCGCCTGTTGCCGGGCGACCCGACGATGACGGTCGTGAGCTCGGCGATGGACCCGCGTGCGCAGGCGGCGATGCGGGCGCAGTTCGGCCTCGACCGGCCGCTGCTCGAGCAGTACCTCGCTTATCTGGTCAGCTATGCGACGTTCGACTTCGGCTACTCGTTCCACAGCTCGGGTCGCGTCAGCGACATGCTGGCCGGCCGCCTCGTGAACACGCTGGTCCTGATCCTGCCATCGATGATCGTCGCCTACGCCCTGGGCACGCTGATCGGCGCGCTGCTCGGGTGGTACCGCGGCCGGCGGTTCGAGATCGCCGCCGTGCTGTTGGCCACCGCCGTGCAGGCGGCGCCGCTGTTCTGGGTCGGCATGCTGGCGATCCTGTTCTTCTCGATCCATCTCGGCTGGTTTCCGCCCGGCCACATCGTGCCGCCCGGCGCATTCCCCGATCCGACGTGGCGGATGTACCTCTCGCCGGAGTTCTTCCACCACCTCGCGCTGCCGTTTGTCGTGCATACCGCCTATCAGCTCTCCTATCCGACGCTGCTGATGCGCTCGAGCATGCTGAACACCATCGGCGAAGACTTCGTCGAGTTCGCGCGCATCAAGGGGCTGCGGGAGCGTCGCATCCTGTTCGGCCATGCCGCGCGCAATTCCCTGCTGCCGGTCGCCACCACGATCCCGATGATCCTCGGCTGGGCGCTCGCCGGCTCGGTCGTCATCGAGACGGTGTTTTCCTGGCCCGGGCTCGGCCTGCTGATGATCGAGGCGGTGCAGCGCTCCGACTATCCGGTCGTGCAGGCGACGTTCTTTCTGATCGCGATCCTCACCATCCTCGGCACGTTCGCCGCCGACCTGCTCTACGGGGTGCTCGATCCGAGGATCGTCTATGACTGACGCAGGCCGGCTGCGCGAACGGATGCTGCGCCCGTGAGCTGGATCGTGCAGTTCATCACCGCGGTCCGCCGGACGGCGTCGGGGCGGATCGGCCTCTACGTCTTCGCCTTCTTCGGGCTGGTCGCGATCTTCGGGCCGATGCTCGCGCCCTACGAACCGTTCGAGCGCGTCTATCACGACGGCCGCCTCGTGCGCCTTGCGAGCCCGTCGGCGCAGCATTGGCTCGGCACCACCTCGCTCGGCCGCGACGTGTTCAGCCAGATGCTCTACGGCGCCCGCCAGGCAATGATCGTCGGCTGCGCCACCGCGATCGGCGTCGCCGCGATCGGCGTCAATGTCGGGCTGATCGCCGGCTATTTCGGCGGCCGCATCGATGCGGTCATGATGCGCATCACCGATATCTTCCTCGGCGTGCCGTTCCTGCCGTTCCTGATCGTCGTGCTGGCGATCACCGGGCGCAGCACGACCACCATCATCTTCGCGATGACGCTGATCATGTGGCGCGCGGCGGCGCGCGTGATCAGGGCGCAGGTACTGTCGATCAAGCAGATGCCGTTCGTCGCGGCCGCCCGGACCACGGGGGCCGGCGACTTCACCGTGCTGTACCGCGAAATCGCGCCGAACATCATGCCGATCGCCCTCGTCAACGTCACGCTCGCGATGGCCTGGGCGATCATCACCGAAGCGTCGATCGGTTTCCTCGGCTATGGCGACCCGAGCGTGACGAGCTGGGGCTCGATCATCCACGCCGCCTACGCCGCGCAGATGATGTACCGCGCGCCGTGGTGGGTGATCCCGCCGGGGATCGCGATCATGGTGCTGGTCTCTTCAGTCTATTTCGTCGGCCGGGCGTACGAGCACGTCGTCAACCCGCGCCTGGCGGTGCAATGATGGCGGCGGCCGCAGTCACCACGCCCGCCGCGCCGGTGCTGGACGTGCAGGGCCTGTCGGTGGCGTTCCGCACTCGCCGCGGGCTCGCCCAAGCGCTCGACGACGTGTCGCTGACGATCGGCGCGGGCGCCACCGTCGGCCTCGTCGGCGAATCGGGCTGCGGCAAGAGCACGCTGCTGAAGGCCGTTGTCGGCGTGCTCGGCGGCAACGCCGAAATCACCGCGGGCGCCGTTCGCTTCCGCGGGCTCGATCTCGTGAAGGCCGACGCCGAGACAGTCCGGCGCCAGCGCTGGAAGGGGATCGCGATGATCACCCAGAGCGCGCTCAACGCGCTCGACCCGGTGCTGCGCGTGGGCGACCAGATCGTCGAGGCGATCCGCGCCCATTCCGATCTGTCGCGGCGCGACGCTGCGGCGCTGGCCCGCGACATGCTGCGCGTCGTCGGCATCGATCCGAGCCGCTTTTCCGAATATCCGCACCAGTTCTCCGGCGGCATGCGCCAGCGCGCGATCATCGCGATGGCGCTGGTGCTCAAGCCGGACCTCGTGCTGGCCGACGAGCCGACGACGTCGCTCGACATGATCGTGCAGGACCAGATCTTTCGCCGGCTCGACGAATTGCAGAGCCAGCTGGGCTTCTCGGTACTGCTGGTGACGCACGACCTCGGTGTCGTGATCGAGAATTGCGTGCGCGTCGCGGTGATGTATGCCGGCCGCATCGTCGAGGAGGGGCCGATCGCTGCGGTGGTCGATGCTCCCAGGCACCCCTACACGCTCGGGCTCAAGAACTCGCTGCCGCGACTCGACCGCAGCGCCGAGCCGATCGCCATTCCCGGCGTGCCACCCGATCCGGTCGCGATGCCGAAAGGCTGCCGCTTCGCCGAGCGCTGCCCGTTCGCGCTCGACATCTGCTGGCGCGAGAGCCCGCCGCTGCGGGAGGTCGCGCCGGGCCACCGCGCCGCCTGCCACCGCAGCGCCGACCTGCACGCGCTGCGCCGAGCGGCCGAGGACCATCGAACCTGGGCATCGACCGCCGCCGCGCGGTCGGCCGACTACGGAGGAAAGCGATGAAGCATTATTTCGCCTACGGCACGCTGCTCGACGTCGACGCGATGCGCGCATTCGCGCCGTCGGCCCGGCCCGAGGGCGTGCTGCGGCTCGACGGCTACGAGATGGCCTTCGGCGAGACGCGCCAGCCGGGCAAGGGCGGCTGCTTCCTGCGAGCGAGACCCGGCGCCGTGACCTATGGCATCCATTACGCGCTGAGCGACGACGATATGGCGCGCATGGACGTGGCCAGCGGCGTGCACGATGGGCTGTGGGTGCACCAGGCGATCGAAGCCCGCGACCCCGAGGGACGTGCGGTCTCGACGGTGACCTACACCATCCCGGGGGATCCGCCGCCGTTTCGTCCCGGCGCCGACTACGTCGGCAAGATCCTGAAGGGACTGTCGAAGCTGGACGTGCCGCGCGGCTACGTCGCACGCATCGAGGCGATGATCGCCGGCATCGAGGTGCGGCCGATCGATCCGCGCTCGCCGCTGGGCCTCGAGCTGTTCGCCGAGTCCTCGCAGGAACAGATCAAGCGCTACGGCCGCGACGGCGGCCGTAGCGTCGATGAGCTGGCGCGCGACGCGCTCGTGTTCGTCGCGGCGCTCGTCGACGGAGCGCCGGCCGGCTGCGGCGCGGTGGTGGCGCTGGAGCCCGGAGTCGGCGAGCTGAGCCGTATCTTCGTGCGCGAGTCGGCGCGCCGCCGCGGCGTCGGGCGGGCGATCATGGCGGTCCTCGAGGACGCCGTGCGCGACCGCGTCGGGCGGCTCGTGCTGGAGACCGGCACGGCGCAGCAGGAATCGATGCGCCTGTACGAAGCCTGCGGCTACCGTCCGATCCCGTGCTGGGGCAAGAGCGTCGACAATCCGCGCAGCCGCTGCTACGAGAAGCGGCTGGCGTGAAGCGGCGGCTTCGACTCGCGGCTCATCGCGGGCAGCCGGTCATCGGCCGCGCCAACACGGCGAGAAGCGCGGCCCGCCGCCCCGGGACCGGCACCGTCGTCGCGCCGTCCGCTCAGACGGTCTCGCTGCGCGTCGCCCGTTTGCTGCGCTGGCCTGCGGCCATCGGCTTTGCCGCGTCGCCCGGAATCGGATCGAGCTTCGCGAACCGGTCGAGGTGGTAGTCGGCGTCGCCGAGCTCCTGCGCGAGCATCGTCAGCCGCCGGAACGTGTGCGACACCTTCAGCTCCTCGCTCATGCCCATGCCGCCGTGAAGCTGCACCGCCTCCTGCGAGACCTTGCGGCAGGCATCGGCGACCAGGATCTTCGCGGCCGAAACGTAGCGGGCGCGCTCGGCGGAATCGGTGGTCGTGTCGAATTTCGAGCACACCAGCCGCACCATCGAACGCACCTGTTCCTGGATCACGAACAGGTCGACCATCCGGTGCTGCAGCGCCTGGAAGGCGCCGATCGGCACGCCGAACTGCTTGCGCGTCTTCAGGTACTCGAGCGTCGCGTCGTTCGCCGACTTGATCGCACCCGACGCCTCGGCGCACAGCAGCGCGGTCGCGAAATCGAGCGCCTCGTCGATCGCCGGCAACGCCGCGCCGGCGTCCCCGAGCAACGCGTCGGCGCGCAGCGCGACCCCGTCGAAGCGGATGTCGGCTGCGCGGTGGTTGTCGATCGTGCGGTAGCTGGCCAGCCGCACGCCGTTCGCCCGCCGGTCGACCGCGAACACGCTGACGCCGTCGGCGTCGCCGGCATCGCCGGCGGTTCGCGCCGACACGACCAGCGTGTCGGCGATCGGCGCACCGATGACGACGGCCTTGTCGCCGTCGAGCCGCCAGCCGTCGCCGGCGCGCTGCGCGCGCGTCGCGACCTGCGCGGTCCGATAGCGCGCACCGCGCTCCAGGTGCGCGAACGCGAGCTTGCTGCTCCCGTCGATCAGCCCCGACAGCAGCGCATCGCGCTGGCTGGCGCTGCCGAGCTTCGCGACCAGCCGCCCGGCCAGCGCGACGTTCGCGACGAACGGCTCGACCAGCAGCGCCTCGCCGATCGATTCCATCGCGCTCATCAGGTCGACCGCGCCGCCGCCGAAGCCGCCAGCCTCTTCCGGGAACGGCAGCCCGAGCAGCCCCATTTCGGCAAGCGCGCGCCACACCGAATCGCTGTGCGCGGTGTCGGTCGCGATCAGCGCGCGGCGCTGCTCGAAGTCGTAATGCTCGGTCAGGTAGCGCTGGACCGACTCGGCCAGCATCCGCTGCTCTTCGTTCAGCTCGAAATTCATCGCGACCTCACAAACCTAGCGTCATCTTGGCGATGATGTTGCGCTGGATCTCGTTCGATCCGGCATAGATGCTGGTCTTGCGGTAGTTGCAGTAGCGCGCTGCCAGCGCCGCGGTCACGTCGTCGAAATCGGGAATCTCGGCGATCGGCTTGAACGGCGCCGCCAGCGGCCCGGCCGCCTGCATCATCAGCTCGGTCAGCGCCTGCTGGATCTCGGTGCCGCGGATCTTCAGCATCGACACCTCGGCGCCGGGCGGACGGCCGCCGCGCATCGCGTCGAGGAAACGCAGGTTCGTGACCTCGAGCGCCATCAGCTCGACCTCGACGCGCGTCACGCGATCGCGGAACCGCGGATCGTCCATCATCGAGCGCCCGTCGTTGCCGCGCTGCGCGGCCGCGAAGCGCTTCAGCCGCGCGAGCTCGCGCTTGGATCCGCCGATGCGGCCGGTGTTCAGCCGCTCGTGCCCGAGCAGGTATTTCGCGACGGTCCAGCCCTGCCCTTCCTCGTGCACCAGGTTCTCGATCGGCACCTTGACGTCGTCGAAGAACACCTCGTTGACCTCGTGGCCGCCGTCCATCAGGATCAGCGGCCGCACGGTGATTCCGGGCGTCTTCATGTCGATCAGCAGGAAGCTGATGCCCTCCTGGCGCTTGGCCGATTCGCTGCCGGTGCGCACCAGGCAGAAGATCCAGTCGCCGTAGTGTCCGAGCGTGGTCCAGATCTTCTGGCCGTTGACGACGTAGTGATCGCCGTCGCGCACCGCGCGCGTCTTCAGCGCCGCGAGGTCGGAGCCCGCGCCGGGCTCGGAGTAGCCCTGGCACCAGAAGTCGTCGCCGCTGTAGATCCGGGGCAGGAAGCGTTTCTTCTGCTGCTCGGTGCCGAACTTCAGCAGCACCTGCGCGCACATCACGGGGCCGAACGGCGCGACCGGCGGCGCGCCCGCGAGCCCGCACTCCTCCTCGAAGATGTAGCGCTGCACGGCGTTCCAGCCGGGGCCGCCCCACTCCTTGGGCCAGGCCGGCACGATCCAGCCCTTGCCCGCGAGGATCTTGTGCCAGCGCACCAGGTCGTCGCGCGACAGGTGATCGCCTTCGGCGACCTTGCGGCGCAGATCGTCGGGCAGGTTCTGCGCAAGCCAACTGCGGACCTCGTCGCGAAAAGCGAGCTCCTCGGGCGAATAATTCAGGTCCATTTGCGTTTCTCCGCTTCCTGCAGCATCCGCCAGAACACCTTTCCGGTCGCCGTCTTCGGCAGCGAGTCGACGAACTCCACTGTCCGCGGCACCTTGTACGCGGCCATTTTCTCACGCGCCCAGTCGATGATCCGCTGCGCCTCGCGCTGCGCGTCCTCGGCGCCCGCCAGCTGCGCGCGCCGCTCGGGCCGCAGCACCACGACCGCCTTCACCGACTCGCCGCGGTGCGCGTCCTGCATCGAGATCACGCACGCCTCCGCGATGCTCGGATGCGCGTACAGCATCGACTCGACTTCGGCCGGCCAGACCTTGAACCCGGCAGCATTGATCATGCGCTTGAGCCGGTCGGTGATGAAGAAATACCCGTCCTCGTCGAAGTGGCCGAGATCGCCGGTGCGAAAGAAGCGTTTGCCGTCGTGCTCGCAGAACGCCTCGGCAGTCGCCTGCGGATTGTTCCAGTAGCCGGTGAATACCTGCGGCCCCGACACGATGATCTCGCCGGTCTGACCGGGACCGCATTCGGCCCCGGTGTCGACGTCGACGACGCGCGCATCGGTGTCGAAGAACGGAATGCCGGCGCACTGCCGCTTCGGCCGGTGCGGCGGGTTGATGTGCGACGGCGCCATCGTCTCGGTCAGGCCGTAGCCTTCGATGAACGGCAGCCCCAGCAGCGATTCGAGCTTTGCCGCCACCGCCTCGGGCATTGCCGCGCCGCCGCCGCCGATCCGCGTCAGCGACGACAGGTCGTGCTCGGCGAGCTGCGGGTTCGACAGGAAGTCGACCACCATTGCGGTGATGCCGGTGAACGCGGTCACGCGATGCCGCTCGATCAGCCGCGCGGCCATCATGCGGTCCCAGCGGCTCATCACGACGATCGTGGCGCCGGCTTGCAGCGGCCCGTTCAGCGATCCCTGCATCGCGGTCACGTGGAACATCGGCAGCGACGCCAGCAGCACCGTGTCGGCGCACGCGCCGAACCAGACATTGCCTCCGGTCGCGGTCGCCATCGCGGTCCGATGCGGATGCTTGCAGCCCTTCGGGCGCCCGGTCGTTCCGGACGTGTACGGCAGCACCGCAAGATCGTCGGGGCCGGCCTCGCTGGGCCCGGTGCGCAGATCGGCGCCGAGCGCATCGAGCCATGCGGTCAGCGGCGCAGGCACCGGCGCGCGCGGCGCGGCGACGGCCTCCGGCAGCGCCAGCCCCGCGAGCGCCGGATCCGGCGAATCGGGCAGCAGATCCGAGTACGCGGCGACGATCCCGTGCGCGAGCGAATCGCCCGCCAGCGGCAGCCACTGCTCAAGCAGCTCCTGCCCGAGCACGGCGACGCGCGCGCCGCTGTCCTCTGCGAGGTAGCGCAGCTCGTCGGTCTTCAGCATCGGATTGACCGGCACGACGACCGCATCGGCGCGCAGGATCCCGTAGTACGCGATCGCGAACTGCGGGCTGTTCTGCAGCGCGAGCAGCACCCGGTCGCCGCGCTGCACGCCGGCGCGCCGCGCAAGCCAGCCCGCGAACCGCTCGACGTCGTCCGCGAGCGCCCGGTACGAGATCGCGTTGCCGTAGTAGAACAGCGCAGTCTTGCCCGGATAGCGGCGAGCGCTGACCTCGAGGTTGTAGGTCAGGCTCGTCTGCGGCACCGACAGCGTCTTCGGCAGCGCCGGCGGCCAGTGGCGGAAATGGCGGGTGAACATGGGCGCCCAGTATCGCGCATCGGCCGGCGGTGCGCACGTTGCCGCGCCGCGCAATGCGCGATCAGTCGCCCGAAAGCGGCTCCGCGGCCGCGGCGGCGTGCGGCTGCATGCGGGCCAGCAGATCGGCGCCGTAGCGCTGCAGCTTCGTTGCCCCCACGCCCGGCACCTGCGCGAGCGCGTCGAGCGAAGCCGGTCCGCGGCGGGCGATGTCGGCCAGCGTTGCGTCGTGGAAGATCACGTACGGCGGCACGCCGGCCGCGCGAGCGGTTTCGGCACGCCAAGCGCGCAGGCGCTCGAACGCAGCGCGTGCCGCCGGCGCCAGGTCGGCTGCCGCGCCGCCGGCACGCGACTGCGCGTCCGACGCGGCGGCGCCGGCGCCGCCGCGGGCGCGCCGCGTGCGGGTCCGCGGGGCCGCGGCCGCCGGCGCGGTGCGCCGCAGCAGCACTCCCTGCTCGCCCCGCAGCACCGGCCGTGCGGCATCGGCCAGCGCGAGCACGCCGTAGTGGTCGTGCGCGACGCTGACCAGTCCGCGCGCGATCAGCTGCCGCAGCACCGCCCGCCATTCGGTCGCATCGAGATCGGCACCGATGCCGAACGTCGACAGCCGCTCGTGGCCGTTGGCGCGGATCCGCTCGGTCGCCTCGCCGCGCAGCACGTCGATCACGTACTGCGCGCCGTAGCCGATGCCGCCCGCCTGCCGGATCCGGTAGATGCACGACAGCAGCTTCCTCGCCGCGTCGGTCGCATCCCAGCGCTGCGGCGGCGCGCGGCAGTTGTCGCAATTCCCGCACGGGTCGACGCTCTCGCCGAAATACGCGAGCAGCTGCACGCGTCGGCAACCGTCGGTCTCGGCCAGCGCCAGCATCGCATCGAGCTTCGCGAGCGACACCCGCTTGTGGGCGTCGTCGGCCTCCGACGATTCGATCAGCCGCCGGTTCTGCACGACGTCGGCCAGCCCGTAGGCCATCCATGCGCGCGCCGGCAATCCGTCGCGGCCGGCGCGACCGGTCTCCTGGTAATAACTCTCGATGCTGCGCGGCATGTCCAGATGCGCGACCAGCCGCACGTCCGGCTTGTCGATGCCCATGCCGAACGCGATCGTCGCGACGATCACCACGCCGTCGTCGCGCAGGAACCGCGCCTGGTTCGCCGCACGCGAGTCGTTCGACAGCCCCGCGTGGTACGGCAGCGCATCGAATCCCTCGGCAGCGAGCCACGCGGCCGTCTCGTCGACGCGCTTGCGCGTCGCGCAGTAGACGATCGCCGCCTCGCCCGGAAACTCGTCGCGCAGCAGCGCGAGCAGCTGCCGGCGCGGATTCGTCTTGTCGACGATCGCGTAGTCGATGTTCGGGCGATCGAAGCTCGACACGAATTCGCGCGGATCGCGCAGCTGAAGCCGCTGCCGGATCTCGCGCCGCGTCAGCGGATCGGCGGTCGCCGTCAGCGCAATCCGCGGCACGCCGGGAAACCGCTCGGCCAGCACCGACAGGCCCAGGTACTCGGGCCGGAAATCATGGCCCCATTGCGATACGCAATGCGCCTCGTCGATCGCGAACAGCGCGAGCGGCACCGACTCGAGCAGCGCCAGGCACTGCGGCGCGAGCAGCCGCTCGGGCGCGACGTACAGCAGGTCGAGCTCGCCGGCGCGCAGCGAACGCTGCACTGCCGCCGCATCGCGCGCCGACAACGCTGAGTTCAGGTATGCCGCGCGAACGCCGTGCTGGCGCAACGCCTGGACCTGATCCTGCATCAGCGCGATCAGCGGCGACACGACGATTCCGGTGCCGGATCGCACGATCGACGGAATCTGGTAGCACAGCGACTTGCCGGCGCCGGTGGGCATCAGCACCAGCGCGTCGCCGCCGTCGATCAGGTGCTCGACGACCGTCTGCTGCAGCCCCCGAAACTGCGGGTAGCCGAACACCCGCTGCAGCACCGCGAGCGCAGCGGCGCCCGATGCGCTCGCGGGCGCGGCGTCGGCGAGCGCCACCGGATCAGCGGGCATCGCGATCTGCCGCGCGGGGATCGGCGCTCACGCGGCCCAATGGACGATTCCGGCCCAGGCCGTCAGCAGCACCAGCAGGCCGAAAGCGATCCGATACCAGGCGAACGGCACGAACGTGTGCGTGGCGACGTAACGGATCAGCCAGTGCACGCACGCGAGCGCCGCGAAGAACGACACCACCAGCCCGACCGCGAACAGCGGCAGATCCGATGCCGACAGCAGCGCGCGATATTTCCACGTGTCGTAGACGCCGGCGCCGATCAGCGTCGGGATCGCCAGGAAGAACGAGAACTCGGTCGCCGCCTTGCGCGACATGCCGAACAGCATGCCGCCGATGATCGTGGCTCCCGAGCGGCTGGTTCCGGGGATCAGCGCGAACGACTGCGCGAACCCCACCTTCAATGCATCGAGCGCGCGCATCTGATCGATGCTCTCGATTCGCACCGGCATCGCGCTGGTGCGCCGCCAGCGCTCGACCAGCATGATCACCACCCCGCCGACGACCAGCGCGATCGCCACCGGCACCGGCGAGAACAGCGCGCGCTTGATCGCGCCGCCCAGCAGCACGCCGAGCGCGGCCGCCGGCAGGAACGCGATCGCGACGTTCATCGCGAAACGCTGCGCGACCGGGTCGTCGAGCAGCCCCGTGACGACCCCCGCGATCTTCACGCGGTAATACCAGATCACCGAGCACATCGCGCCGGTCTGGATCGCGATGTTGAACACGTGCGCCTTGTCGTCGTGCCAGCCGAGCAGGCTGCTCGCGAGGATCAGGTGACCGGTGCTGGAGATCGGCAGGAACTCGGTCACGCCCTCGACGATGCCGAGAATCGCGGCCTTGATGATCAGCGGGAGCCCGTGCAGCAGTTCCATCGCGCATCCGGAATCGAGGAACCGGCAATGCTACCGCAGCGCTCGGCGGCGCCATCGTGACCTCGTACCTGTGGATGTCCGTATCGACGCGGCGGCCGATTGCGCGGCTCAGCCGCTCGGGTGATGCCACCAGTGAAAGAAGTGGTGGACCGGCCCGTGGCCGTGCCCGACCGACAGCCGCTCGGCCGCTGCAATCGCGCCGAGCAGATACTTGCGCGCGTCGCGCACCGCGTGCGGCACGTCCGGGCGCTGTGGCAGCAGCGCGGCAATCGCCGCCGCCAGCGTGCACCCGGTGCCGTGCGTGTTCCGGGTCGCGATCCGCGCGGCCGGCAGCTCGATCATCGCATCGCCGTCGTGCAGCAGGTCGATCGGGTCGCCCGGCAGGTGCCCGCCCTTCAGCACGACCCAGCGATGGCCCGAATCGGGCAGCAGCCGCCGCAGCCGTTCGGCCGCGCGATACATGTCGCGCAGCGTGTCGGGCGCCGCCTGCCGCAGCAGCACTCCCGCCTCGGGCAGGTTCGGCGTCAGCATCGTCGCCAGCGGCAGGACCGCCTCGACCAGCATCGCGATCGCGTCGCGCGCCAGCAGCGAATCGCCGCTCTTGGCGACCATCACCGGATCGACCACGCAGTGCGCGAGCCGTCTGCTCGAGATCGGCCCGGCCAATGCGTCGGCGACCGCACGCGTGACCGGCGCCGTGCCCAGCATGCCGATCTTCGCGGCGTCGATCCGCAGGTCGGCGAACACGACGTCGATCTGCTGCCGCACGAACTCGGGCGGCACCGGAAACACGCCGGCCACGCCCTGGGTGTTCTGCGCAGTCAGCGCCGCGACCACGCCGGCGCCGTAGGCGCGCAGCGCCGAGAACGCCTTCAGATCCGCATAGATGCCGGCGCCTCCGGACGGATCGATGCCGGCGATCGTCAATGCGTTGGGAATCCGCTCTTTGTCACTCATGACGCAATGCCTCGATCGGCTCGAGCCGCGCAGCCTTGCGAGCCGGATAGAAACCGAAGAACACGCCGACCGCGGCCGCGAAACCGAACGCAAGCGTTATCGCACCCGCATCGAGCTCGATCCGCCAGCCCGCCGACTCGCCGACCAGGTGCGCGGCCAGCGCGCCCAGCGCGACGCCGATCAGCCCGCCGATGCACGACAGCGTGACCGCCTCGACCAAAAATTGTCCGAGGATGTCGCGGCTGCGCGCACCCACCGCCATCCGCAGCCCGATCTCGCGCGTGCGCTCGGTGACCGACACCAGCATGATGTTCATGATGCCGATGCCCCCGACCAGCAGGCTGACCGATGCGATCGCAGCCAGCAGGTACGCGAGCGCGCGCGACGCCGCCTCCTGCGCCTGCAGCAGCTCGGTCAGGTTGCGGATCGTGAAGTCGTCCTCCTGCCCGGGCGCAAGCCGGTGCCGCTGGCGCAGCAACGCCTGGATCTTCTGCTGCGCCTCGGCCATGTCGGCGCCGGCCTGCACCTTGATCGAGATCGTGCCCACGCGCCGCAGCCGCCCTTGCGCCGAGCCGAACAGCCGCGTGCGCGCCGTCGACAGCGGCACGAACACGACGTCGTCCTGATCCTGGCCGAACGCGTTCTGTCCCTTGCGATCGAGCACGCCGACGATCGTCAGCGGCACCTGCCGCACCCGCATCGGCTGATCGACGACGGTCTCGAGCGCGACGTCCTCGCCGAACAGCTGCCGCGCGACCGTCTGGCCGACGATCGCCACCTTGCCGGCGCCGGTCATCTCCGGCGGCTCGAAGTCGCGACCGGCCACCAGCGGCCAGTCGCGAACGTGGAAGTAGTCGTTGTTCACGCCGTGGATCACGGCCGACCAGTTGACGCCGCCGGCGACCAGCTGGCCGCTGCCGCGAACCGACGGCGCCGCCGCCTCGATCTCGGGGATCTCGAGCACGATCGCGCGCGCGTCGTCCTCGGTCAGCGTCTGCGCGGCGCCGCCGCCCAGCCGCACGCCGCCGGCGGTCGTCGATCCCGGCAGGATGATCATCACGTTCGAGCCCAGGCTCTTGATCTGCTCTTCGACGCGCGACTGCGCGCCGGCGCCGACCGCGATCATCGTGATCACGGCCGCCACGCCGATGATGATCCCCAGCATCGTCAGGAACGAGCGCAGCAGGTTCACCCGCAGCGCGCGCAGCGCGATCCGCAGCGTCGCGAGCAGGCTCACGCCAGCGGCTCCAGCGCGCGCGCATCGCGCGGCGCGTGCAGGGCGTCGGAGACGACGCGGCCGTCGCGGAACGAAACGATCCGCGACGCGAACGCGGCGACGTCGGGCTCGTGCGTGACCACGATCACCGTGATGCCGCTGGCGTTCAACCGCTGCAGCAGCGCCATCACCTCGACGCTGGTGCGCGTATCGAGCGCGCCGGTCGGCTCGTCGGCCAGGATCAGCTGCGGGTCGTTGACGAGCGCCCGCGCGATCGCCACGCGCTGCTGCTGGCCGCCCGACAGCTGCGACGGATGGTGATCGAGCCGGTCGGCCAGCCCCACCTGCTCGAGCCGGGCGCGCGCGCGCCGCTGCCGCTCGGCGCGCGTTGCGCCGCTGTAGAGCAGCGGCAGCTCGACGTTCTCCTGCGCGCTGGTGCGCGGCAGCAGGTTGAACTGCTGGAACACGAAGCCGATCCGGCGGTTGCGGATCGCTGCCAGCGCGTCGCCGCCGAGCGACTCGACTTCCTCGCCGCCAAGCCAATAGTGTCCGCCGCTGGGCCGGTCGAGGCAGCCGACCAGGTTCATGAACGTCGACTTGCCCGAGCCGCTGGGCCCCATCACCGCGATGAACTCGCCGGGCATCGCCGACAGCGTCAGCTCGCGCAGCGCAAACACGGTTTCGCCGCCGACGCGATAGGTCTTGCTCAGCCGCTCCG
>DATLGW010000075.1:0-3665 GCA_035540315.1 Burkholderiaceae bacterium
TGGGCTGCGGCGCGCATCGACGCGCGTGACGCGATCCGCGCATCGTCGCGGCTGCCCGACTCTTACTTCAAGGGCCTGAACTTCCTGCTCAACGAGCAGCCCGACAAGGCGATCGACGCGTTCATCGACGTCGTCAAGCTCGACCCGGAGACGGTCGAGCTGCACTTCGCGCTCGGCAACCTGTTCCGCCGCCGCGGCGAGACCGACCGCGCGATTCGCGTGCACCAGAACCTGGCCGAGCGGCGCGACATCGAGCCGCGCCAGCGCGAGCACGCGCTGTACGAGCTCGGCAACGACTTCCTTCGCGCCGGGCTGCTGGACCGCGCCGAGGACGTGTTCAACCGCCTCGAGGGCAGCTCCTACGCGGCGGCAGCGCTGCGCCACCGGCTCGAGATCGCGCAGATGGTGCGCGACTGGCCGACAGCAATCGATCTGGCCGAGCGGCTGCAGCAGCAGCCGGGTCAGGCCGATGCGCGCCCTGCGATCGCGCACTTCCGCTGCGAGCTGGCGCAGCAGGCGCTGTCGGCCGCCGGCGCGCCGGCGGCGCCGCCCGGCGCCGAGGACCGCTGGCAGCGCGCGCGGCGCGAGCTGGAACGCGCAATCGAAGTCGAGCCGGCCCATCCGCGCGCATGGCTGCTGCTGGGCGAGCTCGGCCGGCGCCAGCAGGACGACCGCGCAGCGGTCGACGCATGGTCGCAGCTGGCGCGCCTGTCGCCGGCGCACCTGGCGTTGATCGGCGATGCGTGGATCGATGCGCACCAGCGGCTGGGCCGCCTCGACGAAGGGATTGCGCAACTCGAGGCGATCCTGGTCGAGCATCCGTCGGTCGATGCGTTGCGCGCGGTCGCACGCGGCAAGGCGCAGCGCGACGGGCTGCCGAGCGCGATCGAATGGCTGCAGGCGCAGCTCGCGCGTGCGCCGTCGCTGCTGGGGCTCGAGCAACTGCTCGAGCTGCGCAGGGAGTTGCGCGGCGGCGAACACGACGCCGATGCGGCACTGACCGGGTCGATGATCGCGCGGCAGGCGAGCCGCCTGTCCCGCTACGTGTGCTCGCACTGCGGCTTCAAGGCGCGGCAGTTCTACTGGCAGTGCCCCGGGTGCAACCGCTGGGACAGCTATGCCCCGCGGCGCACCGAGGAGATCGACGGGCGCTGATCCCGCCGCTGCGACGCAGCGGCGGCCGTGCGGACTATGCCGGTCGGGCTCGGCCATCGAACCAATGGCCGCGGCGGCTTGCACGCGAGACGATGCGCGCTCCGTCAGGAGGTGCAGCATGAATCACGACGATACGACCGGCTCGCGGCGCAAGCTGCGAGACCGGGACAGACCCGTTGCGCGTTGCTCGCGCGCGCTCGTCCTGGTGCTGCTGGCTGCGTTGCTCGCGGCGGGCGTCGGCGCGGCGCGGGCGGCCGTCGACGCGAACGTGGCAACGCACGATCAGCTGCGAACGATCAAGGGCATCGGCCCGGCGATGGCCGATCGGATCATCCAGGAGCGCCGCAAGGGCCCGTTCAAGGATCTCGCGGAGTTTCGCGCTCGCGTGAAAGGCGTCGGCGATCGCAGGGCGCGCACCCTCGCGGCTTCCGGGTTGCGCTTCGGCCCGTCGGCGGGTTCGCCGGACCCCAAAGCCGCGGCATCGGCGCGACCGATCCCCGCTGCGCCGAACCGCTGACGCTGCGGTCCACACACGAGCCACGCGTCGGCACGACGCAATCCGCTGGCGGGGCGCGCTTCGCTGCCTGATCGCTAGAATGCGCCGATGGATCGAGCATCGTTCGACCCTTCGGCTGTGCCGCCGCGCTGGCTGTCGTATGCGCGGCTGCTGCGGCTGCACCGGCCGATCGGCACGCTGCTGCTGCTGTGGCCGACGTGGTGGGCGCTGCTGATCGCCGGCGGCGGACGCCCCGACCCCTATGTCGCGTTCGCGTTCACGGCCGGCACGTTGCTGATGCGCTCGGCCGGCTGCGCGATCAACGACTGGGCCGACCGCGATTACGATCGGCACGTGCAGCGCACGCGCGAGCGGCCGCTGACGGCCGGCCTGATCCGACCGTGGGAGGCGGTCGCGCTGTTCGTGTCGCTGTCGCTGGTGTCGTTCGCGCTGATCCTGCCGCTGAACCGGTTGACGTGGCTGCTCGCGTGCGTGGCGGCGTTCCTTGCGGCGTCGTACCCGTTCACGAAGCGGTTCTTCGCGTTGCCGCAGGCCTACCTCGGCATCGCATTCGGTTTCGGTATCCCGATGGCGTTCGCTGCGCAGCTCGGCGCGCTGCCGCCGATCGTCTGGGTGCTGCTGGCCGCCAACATTTGCTGGGCAATCGCCTACGACACCGAATATGCGATGGTCGACCGCGACGACGACGTGAAGATCGGCATCCGAACCGCTGCGATCACGTTCGGCCGCGCCGACGTCGCAGCAGTGATGATCTGCTACGCGGCCTGCATCGCGCTGCTGGCGTGGGCGGGCACGATCGCCGGTCTGGGTGCGTGGTTTTTCGCCGGGCTGGCCGGGGCCGCATCGATCGCCGCGTACCACTATACGCTGATCAGAGATCGATCGCGCAAAGGCTGCTTCCACGCGTTCAATCACAACAACTGGTTCGGCGCCGCCGTATGCGCGGGAATCGCGGCCCATTATTGGCTGTGATGTCTAGGGCCTGTTCACACTTCAAACGGCGCTGCGTTCGGCCCGCCGCGGCGCGCAATCAAGGCGCACGGCGCAGCCGTGGCAGGTCCCACGGCGAGCCGTGCAACGCAGAGTGCGCGCCGCGCCGGGCCGAACCCTTCGGGGCGGGGTCGCCCGGGGCGCATTGCATCGTTGCAGCCCTTGCGCGGGCATCAGCCCGCGCTGCGGTCTGCGCCTAGCACTGCATCCCCGGGCGACCCCGCCGCAGCGTCGTTTGAAGTGTGAACAGGCCCTAGCCGCAGTCAGAGCGGCGCGCGGGTCGCCGCCGGAGCTTCGGCTGGGCGGGACGCGCTCGGGTCGCGCGCGGACGCGTCCAGATCCGCCGCGTCCGACGCGGGCGCCGCGTCGGATCCGGGCGGCGTCAACGGCTTGATGCGGCGCAGCGGAGTGCCGCGCGTGATCAGCTCGCGCTTGAAGAACGGGTACAGCAGCGGCGCGGCAACCAGCCCCTGCACGCCGAACAGCGCTTCGCCGATCAGCATCGCGGCCAGGATCTCCCACGAGGCGACCTGCACCCGGACGCCGACCGTGCGCGCGTTGATGAAGTACTCGGTCTTGTGGATCAGCACCAGGAACGACAGCGACGCGATCGCGACCCACGGCGAGATCGCCAGCGAGATCAGCGTGACGACGGTGTTCGCCATCAGGTTGCCCAGCACCGGCAGCACGCCGGTCACGAGCGTGAACAGCGTCATCAGCCCGCGAAACGGCAGCACGACGCCGAACGTCGGCAGGATCACGAACAGGTACAGCGCGGTCATCGTCGTGTTGAACAGCGCGATGCGCAGCTGCGCGAGCACGACGCGCTCGAGCACCGAGATCAGCCGGTCCAGGTAGGCGTAGCCGGCGGCCAGCCGCTGCGGCTGCCATGTCGCCGCCGCGGCCATCGCGGCCACCAGGATCGCGAAGATCCCCTGCACGACCACGTGCGCGACGGTACCGCCGAATGCACCGATGTTCACTGCATACTGCTTGACCCTGT
>DATLGW010000076.1:0-4459 GCA_035540315.1 Burkholderiaceae bacterium
GCCTCGGGATGCTGCGGCAACTCGGCGCGATCGGCGGTTGAGGAGGTTCGTGACGCGCGGCCGCCGCGCGTCACGAACCTCCTCAACCGCCGATCGCGCCGAGTTGCCGCAGCATCCCGAGGCTATCGTCGTTGACCCAGCCCTCGACGATCTTTCCGCTCTCGATGCGGTAGAAGCTCATTCCGCTGATGTGGAACCGTCTGCCGCTGGGTGGCAGGCCGGCGAATGCGGCACCCCGATGGGTGCCGCCCACGTGCCAGCGTGTTGCGACGAGATCGCCTTCGGCAACGGCGGCCTGCTCTGTCAGCTTCATGTCCGGAAACGCCGCGTGCAGGCCAGCGATCATCTGCCCGAACGCCTGGATCCCGCGTGCCGGCTCGGGCGTGTAGGGGCTGGCGAACACGACGTCTTCGGCGACGTACCGCTCTGCCGCCGCCAGGTCCCCGCCGCTGACCACCAGGTCCAGATACGCGCGCACCAGCGCCTTGTTCGCTTCGGTCGAATCCATCGTGCAATCCTCCAGATCGGTCGACGCGTGCGCACTCGCAACGCGTCGTCCGGCAGGCTATCGACGCACCGTCGGCGCGACATCGGGTGGATTCCCCATCCCGTGACGCAGCGCGCCCATGAAGGTCCCGGTGCTATGAATCGGAGGGCGGGTCGAGCAGGCCGTTCTGCATCGCGTAAACGGCGGCCGCCGCTCGCGAGCGCACGCCGAGCTTCGAGTAGATGTGCTGCACGTGGTGATCGGCCGTCTTGGCGGTGATGCGCAGCCGCTGCGCGATCTGCCGCGTCGACTCGCCGCGCACCAGCCATTGCAGTACTTCGATCTCGCGCGGCGACAACGCGCGCGCCCGCGGCAAGCGGGGCCCGCGGCGTCGCTGTCCCGCAGCCTCGAGCACCGCGTCGACTGCGCGCGCATCGAGCCGGCCGCGCTGAACATCCCGCCGCAACTCGTCGGCGGTCTGTGCCA
This sequence comes from Burkholderiaceae bacterium, assembly GCA_035540315.1. Lineage (GTDB taxonomy): Bacteria > Pseudomonadota > Gammaproteobacteria > Burkholderiales > Burkholderiaceae_E > DATLGW01. The sequence goes on from DATLGW010000076.1 coordinate 974, forward strand.
GCGATCGCGCCGGCCGATGGGGTCTGTCCTCGGTGATCGCACGGCAAGCATCCGCTGCCGACAGCAGCCTCGCATGCAAGGACAGCATCGGTCCCGGCAGGCGCCGGTGGTAACCCGAACCGTCGACGCGCTCATGATGCGCTGCCACGATCGCGCGCACCGGCGCGAGCGCTGCGACCCCATCGAGAATCCGATCGGCGTGGAACGTGTGCAGCTGCACGCGGTGCCACTGCGCCTCGGTCAGCGGTCCTGCGCGATCCCAGATTCCGCTCGGTACGCCGATGCGGCCCAGATCGTGCAGCAGACCTGCGCCGCGAACGACTTCGACCTGCGGCGCGGGCAATCCGCAGAGCTTCGCCGCGTCGGCTGCGAGCGCGGCTACGCCGCGCGAATGCCCCGCCAGCCACGGCGACTTCAGGTCGCTCAAGTCCGCGATCGCCTCGAGCGCTTGCGGCAACTCGGACGCCTCGAGCCACACCGGCGGCCCCGGTTCGGCCTCGAGCAGCGCTGCGCGAGTCGACGCCTGCTGCAGCGTCTCGGTCAGCCGCTCGGCGTGAGCGCAGAATGCAGCCGCGACGCGCGGATCATAGACTTTCCCGGCCCGAGCGCGCACGACGGCGACCGCCGATTCGAGCCCGCGCTCCCGCCGGAAATATTCAGCGTCGCCGGCGAGCCGCACGATGCGTACCGGCAGGCAGATCTGCTCGGCGCGCAGCCCCGCCGGTCCGCGCCCGTCCCAGCGCTCGAACACCTGCGACAACGCATGCTGCACGCCCGCGGGGGCGCCGATCTCGGCCGACAGCCGCTGCGCGACCTCGCAGCTCGACAGCAGCAGCCCCGGCAGTTCGCGGCCGCCGACGAGCGCATCCGCGATCGCGCCGATTCGCCGCAGCGGGCTGCGCCCCGCGCCGGCATGGCGCAGCACGTCGAGGACGACCTGCAACGGTCGCTCGAGCTCGAATGAGGCCGCGCGCGAATGCGCGGCAATCTCGTCGTCGAACCACGTCGCGAGCTCGTGCGCATGCGACGTGCAGCCGATCCAGCGCAGCAACGACAGGTAATAGACGTCCGACAGCTCGCGAGGCTCGACCGCAAGCTCTGCGGCCAACGCGAGCGCCAGCGCGCACGTGCGGTGCTGGTGCTCGATCGGCTGGCCCATGCCGAGATCGGTCGCCAGCGACAGCGCAGCGACCAGTTCGGCCAATCTGATCATGATCGGGAATCGCCCCTGCGTCGCCTCCGCGGCGCCGCAGCCAGGCCGATTATAGGCGCGAAGCTTTGGCGACCCGCCGCGCCAGCTCGCAGTAGACGTCGACGTCGATCTGCTCGGGCCGCGCCGTCGGTGCGAGCGGCGCCGGCAACGCGCCGACATCGACCCGCCGCTCGGCCAGCCAGGGCAGCAACGTGTTGCGAAGCATCTTGCGCCGCTGGCCGAAAGCGACCATCAGCACCGAGTGCAGCGCCGCACGGTCCTCGCACCGGGGCCGCTGCAGCGGGATCATCCGCAGCACCGCGGAGTCGACCCGCGGCGGCGGCTCGAATGCCTGCGGCGGCACGTCGAACAGCGATTCGACCTCGTGATGCGCCTGCAGCATCACCGTCAGCCGGCCGTAGTCGGCGCTGCCCGGCGCAGCGGCAATCCGCGCGACGACCTCCTTCTGCAGCATGAAATGCTGATCTTCGATCACGGGCAGGAAATCGAGCAGCCGCACCAGCAGCGGGCTCGAGATGTTGTACGGAAGATTTCCGACCAGCCGCAGCTTCTCGCCGGGGCGCGCGAGCAGGGCGAAATCGAACGCGAGCGCGTCGGCCGAGTGCAGCGCCAGCCGCGGGCCGAACCGCTGGCGCAACCGCTCGACGAGGTCCCGATCGATCTCGACCGCGTCGATCGACGGCACGCGCTCGAGCAGCGCCTGCGTCAGCGCGCCCAGTCCCGGGCCGATCTCGACCAGCCGGTCGCCCGCGCGCGGCGCGATCGCATCGATGATGGCCGCCAGCACCGCGGAATCGGCCAGGAAATGCTGGCCGAACCGCTTGCGCGGCGCGTGCGTCACCGATCGTCCAGCCGATACTCGACGTAGGCGCGGTCGCGCAGCTCGCGCAACCACTCCTGATACGCGTCGTCGGCCTTGCGCTGGCGCAGCACGTTGCGGGCCTGCGCGCGCAGCCGCTCCGGCGAGGCCTCGTCGGTGCGCCGCTCGAGCACCTGGATCAGGTGCCAACCGAACGGGCTGCGCACCGGCTCGGAGAGCTGCCCCGGCTGCAGCTCGTCCATTGCCCGCTCGAATTCGGGCACCGTGTCGCCGGGATAGATCCAGCCGAGGTCGCCGCCGCGATCGGCGCTGCCGTCGACCGAGTACTGGCGCGCGAGCTCGGCGAAATCCGACTCGCCTGCCTGCACCCGCTGCCGGATCTCGTTCAGCCGCCGTCGCACGTCGGCTTCGGTCTGGCCGCCGTCGGCGCGCATCAGGATGTGCCGTGCATGCGTCTGGCGCACTGCCGGGGCGGCAGCGGTTTTCGGATCGCGCCGCTCGAGCAGCTTGAGCACGTGAAAGCCGGCGGGGCTGCGGACGATGTCGGAGACCTCGCCGGCCGACAGCTTCGCGATCGCGTCGACGAACAGCTTCGGCAGCCGGTCCGCGGTTCGAAAACCGAGCGAGCCGCCGGCAATCGCGTCGGGCGCCTGCGAGAACGCGGCGGCGAGCTTGCCGAAGTCGGCGCCGCCGCGCGCCTGCGCGAGCACTTCCTCGGCCTGCTTGCGCTGGCGCTCGACCTCTTCGGCACCCGCCTGCTCGGGCACGCGCAGCAGGATCTGCGCGACGTGATATTCGGGCCCCTCCGTGGCATCGGGCCTGCCGAGCCGCTCGGCGATCAGCGCGTCGATCTCGGCCTCGGTCACCTGCACCTTCGCCTCTTGCCGCTCGCGCAGCCGGCTGAAGACGATCTCCTCGCCGATCTCCGCGCGCAGCTGCGCGAACGGAATGCCGTCGCGCTCGACGCGCTCGCGGAACTGCGCCAGCGTCATCCCGTTGTCCTGCGCGAGCCGGACCATCGCGCGGTCCAGCTGCGCCTCGTCGAGCTTGAGCCCGATCTCGCGCGCATGCTGCATCTGCGCGCGCGCGACGATCATCCGCTCGAGCACCTGGCGCTGCAGCGCCTCGGGCGGCGGCACCTGGATGTTCTGCTCGCGCATCTGCCGTTCGATCAGCTCGATACGCCGCTCGAGCTCGCGCAGCGTGATCGCCTCGCTGTTGACGACCGCGACGATCCGATCGACCGGCACGGCCGACGGCTGGGAACTGGAGGCCGCGCCGGTGCCACCGCCCGGCTGCGCCAGCGCGACCGCGGCCGCGAACGCCAGCGACGCTCCCGGGATCACAAACAGCATTCGAAGCACGACTCTCACTCGTATCCGTAAAAACGCGACGCCGGCACGGGGCGGGCGACGGGCGGGCGGTAACCCGGAATGTTGCGAAGGAATATATC
>DATLGW010000077.1:0-2685 GCA_035540315.1 Burkholderiaceae bacterium
TACTGATCCTGTCGGATCTGCACGTGGAGTTCGCGCCGTTTGCGCCGGCGCGGGCGGACTTCGACGTCGTCGTGCTTGCCGGCGACATCCATCAGGCCGAGCAGGCGCTGCACTGGGCGCGGGCGACGTTTCCGCAGCACCCGATCGTGCAGATTGCCGGCAACCACGAGTTCTACGATCAGCCGCTGCAGCCGGCGCTGGCGCGGATGCGGCAGGTCGGGCGGCGGCTGGGCATCGAGTTCCTGGAGCGCGACAGCGCCGACGTCGGCGGCGTGCGCTTTTTCGGCTGCACGATGTGGACCGACTTCAGGATCTACGACCGGCCCGGGCGCCCGCTGCGGATGGACGTCGCGCAGGCGATGCAGGCGAGCCGCCGGCGGGTGCTCGATTTCGCGACCGTGCGCTGGAAGCCGCGCGCCGGAGAGCTCCGCGGCTTCGAGCCCGCGGACGCGATCGCATTGCATCGGCGCGCGCGGCGCTGGCTCGTCGCGCAGCTCGATGCGCCGTTCGACGGCAAGCGGGTCGTGGTCACGCATCACCTGCCGAGCTGGCGCTCGGTCGTGCCGCCGTTCCTCGACTCGCCGGTGAATCCGGCGTTCGCGAGCGACCTCGATCCGCTGCTCGAGCGCGTCGACCTGTGGATCCACGGACATGCGCACTCGTCGATCGGGTACCGTGCCGGGCGCGCGCGCGTCGTCTGCAACCCGCGCGGCTACCCGCGCGGCGACGGCCGCTTCGAGAACCCGCGCTTCGATCCGGCGCTGGTCGTGACGGTTTAGAAAGAGGATTCGCGAGCGGCGGCGCGGCGCCGAACCGGCGCGTTTGGCGCCGCCGCGTTTCGATTCGGCTACCATCGAACGTTGTCGATCGAATCAACGAAGGCATCGCCATGGCCGGTCTCGACAAGGAAACGCCGTTTCCGACCCGCATCGTCGCGCACACGCGTTCGCGCGTGCTCGAGATCGCGTTTTCCGACGGCGGCGAATACCGGCTGCCGTTCGAGTTCCTGCGGGTCTATTCGCCGTCGGCCGAGGTCCGCGGACACGGGCCGGGGCAGGAGGTGCTGCAGACCGGCAAGCGCGACGTCGTGATCGACGCGATCGACGGGGTCGGCAACTACGCGATCCAGCCGCGTTTTTCCGACGGCCATGCGACCGGCATCTACTCGTGGGACTACCTGCACTGGCTGGCGACGAACCACGATTCGCTGTGGCAGGAGTACCTGAAACGGCTCGAGGCGGCAGGCGCCAGCCGCGATCCGCAGCCGGCGCTCGCGGCGCGCTCGGTGTCGCGGCCGAGCTCGTGAGGCGCGGGCCGTGACGTCGCGCGAGCGGCCGACGGGCAGCGACGAGCGCGCCACCGATTTCGGCTACCGCAAGGTGCCCGAGTCCGAAAAGACGCGCCGGGTCGGCGAGGTGTTCAGCTCGGTGGCGCCGAGTTACGACCTGATGAACGACCTGATGTCGGCGGGCCTGCACCGGTACTGGAAGCGCTTCTGCATCGAGCAGGCCGCGGTTCGCCCGGGGATGCGGGTGCTGGACGTCGCCGGCGGCACCGGCGATCTCGCCAGCGGACTGGCGCGGCGAGCGCAGCCCGGCGGCGAGGTCTGGCTGACCGACATCAGCGGATCGATGCTGGTTCGCGGCCGCGATCGGCTGCTCGACGAGGGCCTGGATCTGCCGGCAGTTCAGTGCGACGCCGAGACGCTGCCGTTCCCGTCGCAGTACTTCGACCGGGTGGCCGTCGCGTTCGGGCTGCGCAACATGACGCACAAGGACCGGGCGCTGCGCGAGATGCACCGGGTGCTGCGGCCGGGGGGCCGGCTGCTGGTGCTGGAATTCTCGCGTGTCTGGCGGCCGCTGGCGCCGCTGTACGACGTCTATTCGTTCGCCGTGCTGCCCTGGCTGGGCCGGCGCATTGCCGGCGACGCCGACAGCTACCGGTATCTGGCCGAATCGATCCGGGTCCATCCCGATCAGCCGGCGCTGAAGGCGTTGCTCGAACAGGCCGGCTTCGAACGCGTGCGCTGGCATAACCTCAGTGCAGGCGTCGTTGCGCTGCACGAGGGGGTAAGATATTGAACCTTTTTCAACCTGCTGCAGCAGCACGAGGTAACAGATGAAGACGCTGATCGTGGGACTGGTGGCCGCAGCCACGGCGCTGACGCTGGGCTTGTCGGAAGCCGATGCCCGCCGTCTCGGCGGGGGCGCGAGCCTCGGAAAGCAGGCGCCGCCGGTGCAGCGGCAGGCGATGCCGCCGCAGCGGCAGGCCGTTCCGCCGCAGCAGGCGCCGCAGCCTGGGGCGCAGGCGGCACAGCCGGGCGCGCAGGCAGCGCAACCCGCGGCCGCTGCGCGTTCGGCGGCCCCCGCCGCCGGTGCGCAGGCCGCCGGCGGGAGCCGCTGGATGGCGCCGCTCGCCGGCCTGGCTGCAGGTCTCGGATTGGCCGCGCTGGCGTCGTATCTCGGTTTCGGCGAAACGCTGGCGACGATCATGCTGATCGTGCTGATGGCCGTCGCGGCGCTGGTGGTCGTGCGGTTGCTGCTGGCCCGTCGCCAGGGCGGGCCCACGCCCGCCTACCAGGGCGCCGGCAGGGAGGGCGCAGCGACGCTGCGCACCCAGACCCCGGCGTGGCAGCCGCAGGCGGCCGATGCCGGTTTCCGTCCGGAAGTGCCGATGCCGCGGCCG
>DATLGW010000078.1:0-2106 GCA_035540315.1 Burkholderiaceae bacterium
CCAGCGCTCGATGGGGCCGTGCTCCAGGTCCGGCAGCAGCCGCTTTGCACCCACCCGCAACGCATCGGCGCGCTGATACGCCGGCGGCGCATCGAGGCCGGCGAGCTCGACGGTGCCGGCCACGCGCAGGCCGCCTTCCATCGGCGTGCAGAAATACTTTCCTTCGCCCGACATCACCGGGATTCGCGGGACGACGCTCGGGGATGCGAGCATCACGTGATAACCGCGCTCGGTCTCCAGCGGCACGCGGGTTCCGATCTTCGCGGTCAGCTGGTTCGAAAACGCGCCTGCGGCGATCACGACGGCGTCGGCCTCGATCGCTGCCGATTCGCCGGCATCGGTGAGGATGCGGGCGATGCGGCCGTCGCGCAGCTCGAACGATTCGACCTTTTGCGCGACGAACCGCGTGCCGCCGACCCGCAGCCGCTCGGCGAGCGCGCGCGACAGCCGGACCGGGCTCGGGCAGTGGCCCTGCTCGGGCAGCAGCACGAGGTGCGTGATCGACGGTGACAGGGCGGGGTCGAATTCGCGGATCGCGGGACCCGTCAAGACCTCGATCTGCACGCCGCGCGCGCGGCGCAGCTCGCGCCCGAGCGCATCGCCGTCGAACGCGGCCTGGCTCTGATAGGCGAACGCATAGCCGTTCTGCACGATCAGCTCGGGCACGCCGGCACGCTCGGCGAGCGGCCGCCACTTCTCGAGCGTGCAGGTCAGCAGCGGATGCAGCGCGTCGGCGATGCGGTTCACGCGCTCGAGCGACGAGGCGCGGTGCAGCTGCCACAGCCACGGCGCGATCCGGTGCGCATAACGCAGCGGCACCGACAGCGGCCCCAGCGGATCGAGCAGGTAGCCAGGAACCTTCTTCCACAGCCCGGGCAGCCCGAGCGGCACGCATGAGGCGCGCGAGAAGCAGCCGGCGTTGCCGAACGAGCATTGTTCGCCGGGCGGGCGCGGGTCGATCAGCGTGACCTGATTCCCGCGCATCTGCAGTTGCGTCGCGCAGGCCAGCCCCACGACACCCGCGCCGATCACCGCGACCCGTGCTGCCATTTCTTGTGTGGAGGAGAGAGAGGCACGAGCCGCCGGTCGGCGCGGGCGCGCCGCAGGCGCATCCGGATCAATCGAGCTTCGTCCCCGAGATCTCCGCGACTCGCTTCCACTTCGCGTTCTCGGCCTTCAGGAACTCGCGAAACTCGTCTGGCGTATTGCCGACCACGTCGAATCCGAGCTCGCCGAAACGCTGGCGCACCTCGGGGATCTGCAGGATCGCGCGGATCTCGTCGTTCAGCCGCTGGATGATCGGCTGCGGCGTTCCGCTGGGCGCGGCGATGCCGAACCACTGCACCGCTTCGTAACCCGGCACGCCCGCCTCGGAAACGGTCGGCAGGTGTCCTTGCGTGGTCGAGCGCTTCGGATTCGTGACCGCCAGCGCAGTGACCTTGCCCGTCTTCACGTGCGGCAGGAATGCGACTGCGGTGCCGAACGCCATGTCGACCTGGCCGCCGAGCAGGTCGACGACCATCTGCGCGTCGCCGCGGTACGGCACGTGCAACAGGTCCACTTTGGCCATCGATTTGAAGTACTCGCCCAGAAGGTGCGAGATCGAGCCGTTGCCGCCGGAGGCGAACGTCAGCTTGCCCGGATTCGCCTTCGCGTGCTTGAGCAGGTCCTCGACCGTCTTGATCGGCAGCGACGCGTTGACGACGATCATGATGTCGGCGGTGCCGAGCAGCGTGATCGGCGCGAAGTCGCGGGTGGGCTCGTACGGCAGCTTCGTGTACACGTGCGGAGCGATCGCCATCGTCGAGCTCGTGCCCACCAGCATCGTGTAGCCGTCGGGCGCGGACTTCGCGACGTGGTCCGAACCGACCGCACCGCCGGCGCCGGCCTTGTTCTCGACGATCACCGGCTGTCCGAGCCGCGGTCCGAGCCGCTCGGCGATGATCCGCGCGACGGTGTCGGTCGAGCCGCCGGCAGTGAAAGGAACCACCATCCGCAGCGGCTTGGACGGCCACGCCTGCGCGGCGGCAACCGACGGAGCGAGCGATGCGGCCGCGGCGAGCGTCGCTGCCGCGAATGCCGAGCCGGCCGCCAGCAGGCGGCGTC
>DATLGW010000079.1:0-1861 GCA_035540315.1 Burkholderiaceae bacterium
GGTCCGACGAATGCTGCGCGGTCGCCGCCAGCAGCACCGACCAGGCGCCGCCGAGCGACTGCAGCCGTGCCGCGTAGATCGTGGTCTTGCGAAACTGCGGGTTCGTCCCCGCTGCCATCACTTCAGGATCCGTGCGCGACGATGCCCCCAGTCCCGAGAGGCCGTGCGCATATTCGACGTCGACCAGGTTCAGCCCCAGCAGGTCGTCGACTGCGTCCCACGTCAGCCCGATCCGCAGCGCACGCAGCTTGTCGCGCGTGATCGGCAGCCCGGCGAGGTCCGATTCGCCGTCGTAGGCGGTCAGCGCCGCGCGCGCCGCCAGCCCGAGCTCGCGCGAGCGGATGATCGGATAACTCGCGCCGATCGACAGGCTGGTGCTGTCGGTATCGATCCGCGCCGGCAGGCCGGTTCGCGGAACCGCGCGCGAATGCGACAGCGCCCACAACGCGCGCAGCCCGCTGGCGCCGACGGGCATCTCGCCGCCGTACGCGAGCAGGTTCAGCCGGTTGTTCAGCGACGACAACAGTCGCAGATGATGGCGGTCGAAGTCGCTCAGCACGCCGCGAAAGTCGGCGAGCGCATCCAGCCGCTGCGGGCCCAGCGCATGGCCGCCGCGGTTGTGCAACCCGACCGAGAAGACGCGACGCTGCTGCGCGACGTTGACCTCGAGGTCCGACGCTTCGGGCACCGCCGACGGCCGCAGGTTCGCGCGTGCCGTCACACCCGGCAGCTCGTTCAGCAGCAGCAGCGAGCGCTCCAGCGTGCCGAGCGACAGCGGACGCTCGGCGACGATCGGCGCGGCGTACGGCTGCAGCGCCCGAACGTCGAGTCCCGGCGCGTTGAACGTGACGTTCGCGATGTGGCCCTCGAGCACCTGGAGCCGCACCACGCCTTCGCCGGTGCGGATCTCCTGCTTCGGCACGATGACCTGCGACAGGATGTAGCCTTCGCGCCGGTAGCGCGCAGTCAGCGCGCTGGCGATCGCGAACACGTCCGACAGCCGGATCTGCTGGCCGATGCGATCGGCCCATTCCGCCGACAGCGTCTCGGTGCTCAGCGCGCGATTGCCGACCAGGTCCACGCGACGCAGCGTGAACACGACGTCCTGCGCGCCGGGCGGAACCTGCTCGGGAAAACGCTCTGCCGGGATCGGCACGACGTCGGGCGCCGGCCGCGGCTCGGGCGGTCGCTGGATCTCCTGCTCGATGCGGCCGGGCAATGCGGGAGCGGGAATCGCTTGCGCGAAGGCTATCGACGGGATCAGACCTAACGCGACCGCCCCGCCGATGCGGCAAATGTCCTTGAACATCCCGCCTCCTCTGGCCGTGACTTCTTTTTTTGCTTCTGCGTCGGTACGCGAGCAGAACGTAGCAAAACGGCTGCCGCCCGACAACTCCTGATGTCGGCAGAAGGGTCTTGTATCGCGATCGTTATTGGATCGTCGGCAGCGCCGCGTGAGCGCTGCCCGAGCGGCCGAGCGGCCGCATCGCGCTGCTGAACTGACTGCCCCAGGCAATCGCGCCGTCGTCGCTGTTCAAGCGTGGCGCGGCGATCAGCATCGTCGCGTCGATGAAGCCGTCGTTCGCATAACGCGCGTAGCGGATCTCGTAGAACGTCTCCGGCACACCGACCCGATGCTGCGCCGCCCAAGCGAGCGCCGGAGCGAAACGCACATCGCCCGCCAGCTGCGCGCGGCCGATGCGTCGCACGTAGTGGCACTCCGGCATCGCATAGGAGGAACTGAAATCGTCGTGCGACAACGCATCGTCGACACGGCACGGCTGCACTTCCCAGGACTTCAGCAGCGGCGGCCGCGACCGCGTCGACGACGTCGACAACAGCGCATCTACGCCGCTCGCGC
>DATLGW010000080.1:0-2156 GCA_035540315.1 Burkholderiaceae bacterium
CTGCAGCTGCCCGGTGCGGCACGGGCGGACGCCGACGACGCGCTGCGCCGCTGGATCGGCGGCACCCATCGCAACCCGCGCAACGTCGCGCGCGACCGATACCGGCGTCCGTACGAGGTGCTGCGCTTCTTCGGCATCGAGCCCGACAGCACCGTTGTCGAGATCCTCCCCGGCAGCGCCGGCTATTTCCTCGAGATCCTCGCGCCGTACCTGCGCGAGCGCGGCCGCTACATCGCCGCCAGCCGCGACGACACCGCCGCGCCGCAGTACCTGGAGGATCACCGCAAGCTGCTCGCTCGGCTTGCCGCCGAGCCGGCGTTGTACGACCGGGTGGTGGTGACTGCGTTTAATGCCGATCGGCATCCGATTGCGCCCGCCGCAAGCGCCGATTTCGTGCTGACGTTCCGCAACATCCACAACTGGCTCGAGCGCGGCGAGCTCGACGGCGCGCTGCGCGCTTTCCATGCGGCGCTCAAGCCGGCCGGCATGCTCGGCGTGGTCGGCCATCGCGGGCGCGCCGATCTGCCGCAACAGGAGCAGACGCGGCTCGGCTATGTGCGCGAAGATTTTGCGATCGCGTCGATCGAGCGCGGCGGCTTTGCGCTAATCGATCGCTCCGACGTGAAGGCGAATCCTCGCGACACGAAAGATCATCCGGAAGGCGTATGGACGCTGCCGCCGACGCTGCGGCTCAAGGATCAGGACCGCGCGAAGTACGAAGCGATCGGAGAAAGCGATCGGTTCACGCTGAAGTTTCGCAAGCGCTGATCGCGCCGCCGGCGAGCCCGCTATGCACGGCCGGCGGCGCCTGAGGGGTTGACGCTAGGACTGAGATCTCGGCCGCGCGTCGTGCGACTCGAGCACGCGCATCACCGACTCGACCCGGTGCAGCCACGAGCGGGCGAACTGCATCGAGATCGTGTCGAGCTTCACGCCCAACACCAGCGCGCGCAGTTGCGCTACGCCATGGCTGCGCGCCCACTTCTCGACGTCGTTCAGACTGTTGAACTGGATCACCTGCTCGGTCCTCCTGCAACACGATGGGCATACGATGGTAGGTGTCGGGCGTTGCAGGGCCAACCGCGGCACTGGGTACTGATGCGAAAAAGTCGCTTCGGAAACTGCTTATCGGCGCGAGCAACATGCCGTGCGTCGGGCTGGACGCGCCGTTCGGAGTGCGCTAGTGGCGCAAGCGGCGCGATTCAGCGATGCTCGCAGCTACAGTCTCCTTGGTCCCCTCTCGTCTGGAGAGCGAACTTTGCCCCCGGCCTCGCGCCGGGGGATTTCTTTCATGGCTACGATGCGCCGCCGATGCATCGCGCCGGCGTCTAGTCCGGGCTTCCGGCGCAGCGAACCGGCACCTGACTCAGGCGCGCTTGCCGCCGACTGGGCAACGCTCGTATCAACGCAGGCCGAAGAACGACAGGATCGCGAAGATCACCACGATCAGGCCGATCAGATAGATGATGCTGTGCATGACGTCGCCCGCTCCGATTTGGACGGTGCAGCGGGCGCATCGGCCCGCGGGTGCGATCCACGAAGCAGCCGGCATGCCCGGAACGGGCCGGCGCGATCCCGCCGGTTCAAGCAGCCGGTTGGGGATTCGGCAGCCTGCGCTGCGCCGACTCGGCCAGCAGTCGCTCGAGCAGCTCCGGTTCGATCGGCTTGACCAGGTGATGGTCGAAGCCGGCCGCGCTCGAGCGCTCTCGGTCGGCCGGCTGGCCGTAGCCGGTCAGCGCGACGAAGATCGCATTGCCCGAGCCGGGCAGCTCTCGGATCCGGCGCGCCAGCTCGTGCCCGTCGAAGCCCGGCAGCCCGATGTCGAGCACGAACGCGTCGAAATGCTGTTCTCGCGCGAGCTGCAGCGCGCTCGGTCCGTCGAAAGCCGTTTCGACGCGATGGCCGTGGATCCGCATCAGCTGCGCCAGGCTGCTTGCCGCGTCGCGGTTGTCATCGACGATCAGCAGCCGCAACCGCGACATTCGCTGCGCTTGCGCGGGCAACGGCGTTCTGCTCGGCACCACCGACGCCGGGGGGACGCGCGGCAATCTGAACGAGAATGTCGCCCCCCGACCGGGGCCGTCGCTGTGCGCCTCGACGCTGCCGCCGTGCAACTCGATCAGCGTCTTCGCCAGCGCCAGCCCGAGCCCCAGGCC
>DATLGW010000081.1:0-2777 GCA_035540315.1 Burkholderiaceae bacterium
CGCACAGCCTGACCAACCGCCGAACGGCAGCGACGGTCGTCGCTGCCGTTCGGCGGTTGGTCAGGCTGTGCGCATCGATGATCGCGCGAAGCTGCGCGGTGTCGCGGTCGAACAGCAGAAAGACGCCGGCCTTGCGATGGCGTCCCTGCGGTTCGCTCGGCGAAAAGCGGGCGACCACCTTCGTGCCGACCAGCGGCCGGTCCTGCAGGAACCCCGGCATCAGCGCGAGACCCGCGCCGTCCGGCATCGGCATGATCATCCGCGGCGGCTGCTGGACGCGGTTGCGCGACGTCGCGATCAGCGCGGCACGCATCGCCTCGACGCAGTCGTCGATCGGCAGCGCCTCCGCGACTTCCCGCGGGTCGAAGTAGCGGGGGCGAGTCATCGTCGGAAACGCAGGCAGTTTTCCGCTTGCACCTTGTCGACCAGTTCGAGCTCCCAATCGATGTAGGCCTGCAGTTGCTGGCGGATGTCGCCTTCGTAATCGTAGGGGTTGGTCGGGACGTCGATGTATTCGCACAACGTGCGTGGCGTTTGCTCGAGCGGCAGTCGCGCCGCATGCCACGCCTGCATTCCGCCCTCGAGCACGTCGACGGGCACCCGAAGGCGATCGGCGAACTCGCCGGCGGCAAGCGTCGAGATGCGCCCGTCGTCGCAGACGAGGGTGATCGTTCGCGCCTCGCCGAGCCGATCGGCGTACCGGTGCAGGAGGGCGCGGATCGCGAACCATGCGCCCGCAATGTGGCCTTGGCGGTAGCGGCGGCTGTTGCCGAGGTCGATGATCATCGACTCGCCACGCGGCCGCCGGGCGAGCGTCGTGGCATCGACCGTCTGCGGCCGCGCCTGCAAGGGCAGTGCGGGAGAGGCCACCGCGGGAGAGGCCGGATCGGAGCGGTCGTCGTTCCCCGGGCCCGCCGCGTCGTCGCCCACGAGCACGAACACGTCCTCCCAGCCCATCTGGCGCAGCAGCGCACCCACCAGCAGCGCCCGCAGACCGCGATCGTCGGCCAGCACGATCCGCGAGCCGCGGACCGCGACATGGTCGTCGAGCGACTGAACGAGCTGTCCGCCCGGCACGTGCAGGAATCCGGGCAGATGACCCGCCTGGTGCTCGGCCTGCGTTCGGACGTCGAAGCAATACAGCGTGCGCTCCGCCGCCTGCCGCTGCAGCGCTCGGAACTCCTCCGCATCGATTCGCTGGACGCCATGATCACGTGCCAGCGCGTCCGCTCGGCGGTGCAGCAGCGCCGGGAGCCCGTCGCCTTCGGTCGAAGCCGGAGGCCTAGTCGCCGGTGGCGGCAGCGCCGCGTCCGGATGTTGCGGCGGCGCCGTCGTCAGGTCGGCGAGCTCCCAGCCGATCAGTCCGTTGCGCAGCACCTGCACCGGGTTCGGCAGCCCGAGGTCGATCAGCGATTGCGCGGCGACGATGCCGCGGGTTCGTCCGGCGCAATGGACGACGACGGGCGTGCGCCGATCGGGCAGCACCGACGGCAGCCGCAGCGCGATCTCCACGCCGGGCAGGTTGATCGCCCCCGGCACGGCGCCTCGACGATGTTCGTCGGCCGGACGGCAGTCCACGACGAGCAGGTCGCCCCGGCCGAGCTGCGCATGCAGTGTCCGCGCATCGATGCTCGGCGTATGCGCCTCGCGCTCGAGCCACTCCCCGAACGCCTTGCTGGGGACGTTGAACCCGGTGAAGATCTGGAATCCGGCGGCCTGCCAGTCGGTGGCTCGTCCCGACAGCACCATCACGTCTTCATACCCGAGCCGCCTCACCGTGTCGGCGCAGCGCTCGAGTCGCGGATCGTCCGCTTCGATGTCGGCGCACAAGACGATCGGCGCTGCCGGGCATGGCACGAGCCGCGGCAGGATCAGCTCCAGCTGGCTTGCAGGCGCGTTGGTCGCGAGCAGCAGATGGCCGCGGCCGAATTCGCCCGGCTCGCGCACGTCGAGCAATGCGACCTCTTCGGTCAAGCGCAGCCAACGCATCAGCGCGGCGGCGTCGATCCGCGGCACGGCCCCCGCCGCGTGCGCGTCCGTGGCGTTCATTCGTTCCAGCGCACGATTTCGGGTTGCGGCGCGTATTTCGCGGGCTGCGTCCCGGGTTCCGCGCCAGCGGCCGGGAATGCGCGGCGGTCGGTCTGCTGCGGCAGGCCGCGTCCGTAGAAGTGCAGGCAGGCGACGCGGGGTTGGTCGCGGGTATCGATGCTGTGGACGTCCTGCGGCATCAGCGCGATCGCATCGCCCGGACCGATCGTCTTCTCGCCTGTCACGCGCACGGCGACATCGCCCGCCGCCGGATCGACCGAATAGAACGTGTTGAATTCCTCGCCTTCGATTCCGGCGATCACGGCCCAGGTCGAATGATCGTGCGCCGGCGATCGCACCTGCGGGCCGCACACGTTGACGTACAGCGCGAACGAGCCGTCGGCGTCCTCGTGCAGCGTGTACAGCCGCCCGGTGCCCGCGGGAACCGACGGAAAGCGTTCGGCGCTGAAAAGCGCGCGTTCGCCGGCGAGCTGCTGCAGACGCTCGCGGACTCGAGCCAGCGATTCGCGGCTGACGCCGTGCGAGGCGAGCAGCGTTCGGGTGTCGGCGATCAGCGAATCGACGCGCCTGCGCAGCGTTCCGGCCGAGACGTCGGATCTGGAATCAGCGTTCATTGCGCTTGTCCTCCTTGCCAGGTGATGGCGAACTGGCGACGAGACGCTCGAAGCCGTCGCGCAGGTCGCAGATCATGTCCTCCGGGTCCTCGAGTCCGACGTGCAGCCTCAGGT
>DATLGW010000082.1:0-3260 GCA_035540315.1 Burkholderiaceae bacterium
ATCGCAGACTGCGCCGCGGCGCGCACGGGTGCGGTCGGATCGGCGGCAGCCACCAGCGCGGCGATGCGCTGGCGCTCGTCGCGCAAATGATCGAGTCGGTCGTAGGCCTGTTGCGCGAGCACGCGCAGGCGGGAGATTTCGGTCATTGGTCGTTTCCTTTCCGGTTGAGGTTTCAGCGGGTAGTTTCGAATCGGAGCGCTGCGTCGCGCATCACGCGCATCGCTTCGATTTCGCGGTCGATCTGTTCGAGGATCTGCGCTGAGCGCGCCTCGGCGCCGGCGATCAGCTCGGCCGTCGTCGACTCCAGTTCGGCCAGGCCGCCGGCGGTATCGGAGCCGCGGCCGGAGGCGATCGCCGCTGCGTGCACGGCTCTCGCTTCCTGCAGCCGATTCCGCATCGACGCAAGCGTGTCGTCGCGCGCTACCACGACGAACTCTCGCTTCGCGGCGAACGCGGCGATTCCGCGCTCCAGGTCCGACAGCGCCTTCTGTCGGCGCTGGTCCGCGAATCGCTGCTTCAGGCGCTTCAGCATGTTCAGCGGCTCCTGCGGCTCATTGCGGAAACTTCCAGCGCAGGGCCGACGCGTCGGGCGCCGCAGGCTCGTCGGTGCTGACCGGATCCGGCTCAACCGCCGGGATGGGCGCCGCCGGCTGAGGCAGCACCATGACGTTGCGCCGCTCGTGCAGCACTGCGGCGTGCGCCAGCAGGGCGTCGGCGCGGGCCTGCAGTACCTGGGCCAGGTGGCTGAACAGATCCGGCACCGCGTGGTCGTTCATCAGAGGGCTCCGGGTCCGCACCAGGTGCAGGAGCCGCTCGGGGCTGAACTTGTCGGCCGCGGCGAGCTCGTCGTAGAGCAGGACCAGGTGCTCGCGTAGTTGCTGCCTACCATCTGCCATGTCATCACCTCGAGAGGGGTTGCCGGCAGCGGGCCGGCGCCGGTCGGAACCGCCGACGGATAAGAAATCCGCGTACATCTGTGCCATGTGTGCCTTGCGTGCGCGTAGTAGCAGAGCAAGGAAAGGGGGTGGATCCCCATCTACATCACGCGCGCGAGGCACAGATGGCACAGATTCACGCATCGTCGGAGCCGGTGAGGGCGGCCTTGATGTGCCGACGTCGTTTGCGCTGCGCCTCCCCGTGCTCCGCAAAGCGGATATGCACCTCGGGATGAACGAACCAGCGCGAGGCGGCCCAGCCCCCGTAGGCGCGGCTGGTCGGATCGGCGGTCAGCCATCCGGCATCCTCGAGCAGTTGCACCGCCTGGCGCTGGTGCCATTCCGGCGCGCCGCGCCACTGTCGGCAGTGCTGCGTGAACGTGTGCCGCCCGACCTCCGATACCTTCTCGGCCAGCAGCGTGCGCGCTACCGAGCGCGCGAGCTCGAGCGCCGGCGATTGCGACAGGATGTGCAGGAAGAGCACCGCGGCGTGACGGCGAACGATCCGCATGAACGCGATCGCCCGCTGCATCGTGTCGGCCTCGATCGCGTCGCCCGGCCGTCGGTCGACCACGTGAAACGCCAGCGCGATCCTGGCAATCATGCCGGCATGTTTGCCGAGATGCGACGCCAGCGCCGGCGACAGATCCGCCAGCGCGTCGATCGCCTGCCGGATCTCCGCGCGCTCGCGGTCGAACAGGATCTGCGCGTTGACGCTGATCCGGTGCCGAAGGGACCAACTGTCGCAGGTCGTGCTGACGAAAATCTCGCGCACGAGCCGCGCCCATGCGTCCAGAGCGGGCTTCGCGTCGAAGTCGGACTCGGCGCCGGGCCGGCGAACGATGATCGGGATGAACCGATGAATCAGCCCGTCTTCGGGCAGCTGGCGCAGGTTGCTGGTCAGCGTAGCGCGCGTCGCCGCGGCCAGAACCGAGCAGCTCCAGTTGAGCACGAGCACCGATCCGCGCTTCACACGGTCGACCTGGTGCGCGCCACCGTCGTAGAGCTGCAGCCAGTCGCCGCGCCCCTTGGCGTTGCCGTCGCCCTTGTAAGCGTCGATGCCACCGATCCAGGACGCGAATTCCTCCTGAATCATCAGCAGGCCTCGCGGGTTGTTCTGCAGCAAATCGGACAGCTTCTCGACCGTAGCGTCAGAGGTGTAGACCGCGGGCCTGGGCGCTGCATCTTTGGCGTCGGGATCCGGGTTCTCTGCCAGCCATCTCGCGAACAGTTCCTTGTGCAGCTCCTTCATCGGATCCGACGTGACCCGAATCGACGGCGACTTGCCGTCGCTGGGCGAGCCGATGATCACGACCCACAGTCGCGCCGACTCGATCCAGTCCGACTCGCGTCGCACCAACAGGCGCACGCGATCGTCGGTTGCCGCCGCCGCGACCGCCGTCGCCGCGCCGATCACGCCGTTGCGATCGAATCCGGTGGCCTTGGAGAACGCATCGGCCACGCGAAAGATCGGCTCGGGGACGCACGCCTCCGTAAAGTCGGGCGCGGCGAGCTCGCGCAGGATGTCGATCAGGGGCACCTCGGGCCCGTGCGTCGCCGGCGGCTCCTCCGGTATCGATCCATGACCGTTGAGCGGTCGCCTTTGCAGCCTGGTTAACTGGCCATAGCGTTGAAAGCCGAGGGTTCGCACGTCCGGGGGCAGGGCGCAGCGCTGCTCCTGGTCCATTTCGAACCACGCCGCCATGAATCGGTCGTCGTCCAGCTCGAGCAGCTCAGCCGCTGGCACTACGACGCCCCCGGCGCCTGGGGATTGAGCATCCGCTGCCCGCGCGGCGCCTCATCCCGCAGTTCCACGTCATCGCGTGACCTCCACGACCGCCGTGAGCGCCGCGATCCGTGTGTGCCACACCCGGCACGTCGTGCACACCTGGTCGTCGTCGCGCGCGGCGAACGTGCCCGAGCAGCGCCGGCAGGTACGCGACTCGACCGTGGTGTCCTGGGCCCACCGCGCTCGATATGGCGTCGCGCGGCGGGCGCCTCGCCTACGCGCGTAGACCATCGCGCCCCCGCTGGATGTGCTTCCTGATCGCGCTGAGGTAGCCGCACAGCATGCTCGTCGGCGGCACCATGACACCCGACTCTGCCGCGATGCGCAGCACCGATCGCAGCAGCAGCTCGGGTTCGGCAGTGCCCGACTCGATACGGGCGACGTCGGCATGCGCCATCGCCTCGCCGGTGATGTGATCGGACGCGCTCACGACGCGCCGCCCCGGTTGGCGTACGCGCGGGCCCGTCCTGCGACCAGCATCACCTCCCCGAACCGAGTCGGGTCGATGTACAGGCGCCCCGCAAGCTCCACCAGTG
>DATLGW010000083.1:0-2695 GCA_035540315.1 Burkholderiaceae bacterium
GCGAACGCGCTGGACGGCGCAGTGCCGGAGGAGATCCGGGAGGAGCGCCGCGCGCGCCTGATGCAGGCGCAGGCCGAGATCAGCGCCGCGCGGTTGCGCCGCTTCGTCGGGCGCCGGATCCGGGTGCTGGTCGACCAGGTCGGTCCGCGGCAGGCGCTTGCGCGCTCGGTGGCCGATGCGCCGGAGATCGACGGCGTCGTGCACCTGCCGGCATCGAAGCGGCTGAAGGCGGGCGAGTTCGCCGAAGTCGACGTGGTCGCGTCGGACGCCCACGACCTGCACGCGCGGCTGCCCGCGCGGGAACGCGCCGGCCGCGCGCCTTCATGAGGCATACGCGTCGCGACCCGCGATCGGCCGGGTTCGCCGATCGTCCGCGAGCGCCGCAGCTCAGTTGCGGCCGGCGTCGATCGATGCCAGCGCCACGTCGATGAATGCGCGCACGTTCGTCGGCACGAACGGCTGGTTCGGATAGACGAAGCTGAGCGCGCCGGCGGCCCACGACCAATCCGGCAGCACGCGCACCAGCGCGCGGTCCGCGGCACGCTGCCGTGTCAGGAAGTGCGGCAAGACCCCGATGCCGTTGTCCTTCAGCACGAGCGCGCGCAGCGTCTCGAGATCGTCGACGATCAGCCGCCCGCCGGTCGGCAGCTCGAAGTGCTGGCGACCGTCGCTCATTCGGATCGGTTGTCCCGATCTGCGGACGAACGCGATCACGTCGTGCGACGCAAGCTCCGCCGGGCTGCGCGGCGTGCCGCGCCGAGCGACGTAGCCACGGCTCGCCCACAGGCCGAACTCCAGCGTGATGAAGCGGCGAGCGATCAGCGTCGAATCGCGCAGCTCCCCGCCGCGGATCGCCAGATCGACGCCTTCGCCGACGAGGTCGACGAGCCGGTTCGCGACGATGATCTCGAGCCTGACTTGCGGATAGGTGCGCAGATAGCGCGATGCGATCCCAGGCAAGAGGCTGTACGCGACGTCGCCCGGTGCCGTCAGCCGCAGCGCGCCACGCGGCTCGGCGCTGGCCGCGCTCAGCTCGGCCTGGGCCGTCGCGATCTCGGACAGCCCGCGCAAGCAGCGTTCGAAGAACGCTTGCCCCGCCGGCGTGACGTGCAGCTTTCGGGTGGTGCGACGAATCAGCGTCACGCCCAGGCCCTTCTCGAGGCGCGCGACCTTCGCACTGACGGTCGTGTTCGGCATGCCGAGCAGGCGGGCGGCCTGACTGAAGCTGCCCGCCTGCACGACCTTGACGAACACCGCGATCGAATCGAGGTCCACCGGTGCATTATGCATTGGAATGCATGACGAGCAGCCCGATTCGATACGCTTGCGACGCGCGAGCGGCCGCGTGACTGAAGTCATGCCGAGAGTACCGGTATCGAGGCCGCCGCGTTTCTGTCGTCTTACGATGGGATGGGGCGCGCAGAGTGCGCCGCAAGACTGGCATTGATCAAGGAGACGGTTCGATGGCGGGACAAAGCGCCGGATATCACGAAGACACCGAATTGCTGAGGCCCGAAACGCTCGATCGTCACCGGGCCATCGCTTCGCTGATGGAAGAGCTCGAGGCGGTCGATTGGTACGACCAGCGGGTCGATGCGGCCAGCGACCCCGAGCTGCGCGCAATCCTCGAGCACAACCGCGACGAGGAGAAGGAGCATGCGGCGATGACGCTCGAGTGGCTCAGGCGACGCGATCCGGCGCTCGACCGGCATCTGCGCGATTACCTGTTCATCGACGGCTCGGTGATGGAACGCGAGGAGGCGCTCGAGCGGGCGGAAACATCCGAACGAGCCCGCGGCGCGAGCGACGGTTCGCTCGGCATCGGCAGCCTGCGCGCCGAGATCGCCCGATGAACGATCTGCTGCGAGAGCTCGCGCCGATTTCTTCGGCCGCATGGAGCGGGATCGACGAGGAAGCGACTCGGACGCTGAAATCGATGCTGGCCGCGCGCAAGCTCGTCGATTTCACCGGACCGCTCGGCTGGGACGCATCGGCCGTCAGTCTCGGGCGCGCGGACAAGCTGCAAGCGCAGCCCGAATCGGGCGTGGAGGCGAGGCTGCGGCGCTTGCAGCCGCTGACGGAGCTGCGGGCGGTGTTCGAGCTTTCTCGGGACGAGCTCGAAGCGGTCGGGCGCGGCGCAAAGGATCCCGATCTCGATCCGGTGCGCGACGCCGCGCGCAAGGCGGCGATTGCCGAGGATCGCGCCGTGTTCCACGGATTCGCCGCGGCAGGCATCCGCGGCATCATCGAGCAGGCCGGTCGGGCGTTGCCGATCGGCAGCGACTACGCCGCTTATCCGGCGCTGGTGGCCGAGGCGCTGAACCGGCTGCACGGCGAGGGCATCGGGGGACCGTTCGGCATTGCACTCGGCCCGCAGTGTTACACCGGGCTCACGATGACGACGCAGAGCGGTTTTCCCGTGATGGAGCACGTGCGCCGGCTGCTCGACGGACCGATTGTCTGGACGCCCGGCATCGACGGCGCGGTCGTGTTGAGCCTGCGGGGCGGCGACTTCGAGCTGATCGTCGGCCAGGACTGGTCGATCGGTTATCTGGACCACGCGGCGGCTTCGGTGCGGCTCTACCTGCAGGAGAGCTTCACGTTCCGGGTGCTGACGCCGCAGGCGGCGGTGCCGCTTTCGTATCAGCGCGCGTAGCCGACGCGCCACGTGTACGACGCCCGGGTGGCGTGCGCC
>DATLGW010000084.1:0-2413 GCA_035540315.1 Burkholderiaceae bacterium
CTGCGGCGCGACCTCGCCGGCGATCGTACGCATCAAGACGTCGGCCGCGCGCGCGCCGGCGTCACGCATGTCGATGTGCGGATACGTGTGGTAGCCGGTGATGACGGTCGCGTTGCGCACCATCGCGTCGTAGACGTTCGCATGCATGTCGAGCGTCACCCCGACCGGCGTGCGCTGATCGATCTCCCGCAGCCGCGCAAGCAGCGTCCCCTCGCCGTCCTCCAGGCTCTGGGTCGCCATCGCGCCGTGCAGCGCGAGCAGGATCCCGTCGAAGCCGCCGCGCGCGACCTCGTCCAGGACCAGCTCGCTGATGCGGCGATACGCGGCGTCGTCGACCGGTCCGCTCGGCGATGCCGACGCCGCAACCGGCAACACGATCTGCGCGCCGATGCGGTCGGCCACGTCGATGAATCCGCCGAGCACGGTGCCGGTGCCGCGGAACGCGCGCACCGCGGCCTCGCCGCCGACGATCTCGCTGCGGTAGTCGAAGAAGCGCTCCAGCGGAGTGGGCACCGGCGAGAACGTGTTCGTCTCGTGCTCGAACATCGCAAGCAGCAAGCGCATCGGCTTCCTCGTTGGATGCGGTTGGACGTATGCGATCATAACCGGCGCGCGTGCCGCAGCGAGCGCGCCGACATCGGGAAAGCCTCGGCGATGACGATCCAGAACGTGTTGTTCATCATGTGCGACCAGCTTCGGGCCGACTACCTCGGCTGCGCGGGTCATCCCTACCTGAGGACGCGCCACATCGACGCGCTGGCCGCGCGCGGCGTGCGTTTCGCCAATGCGTTCGTGACCTCCGGCGTCTGCGGCCCGTCGCGGATGAGCTTCTACACCGGCCGCTATCCGTCGAGCCACGGAGCGACGTGGAACCGCGTGCCGCTGTCGATCGGCGAGGTCACGCTCGGCGAGTACCTGAAGGACGCGGGGCGGCGGCTGGTGCTGGCCGGCAAGACGCACGTGATGCCGGACGAAGCCGGCATGCAGCGCTTCGACATCGAAGGCAACAGCGAGCTGGGCCGGCTGCTCGCGCACGGCGGCTTCGAGCAGATCGACCGCTACGACGGCCACCACGAGCCGGGCGACGAGAGCGGCTATCCCGGGTACCTGCGCCGTCACGGCTACGACTCGAAGGATCCGTGGACCGACTTCGTGATCTCGGCCGTCGACGCGTCGGGCCGCGTCGTCAGCGGCTGGCACATGCGCAACGCGCACCTGCCGTCGCGGGTGCGCGAGGAGCATTCGGAGACCGCGTACATGACCGAGCAGGCGCTCGGATTCCTGCGCGAGCGCGGCGACGAGCCGTGGGTGATGCACCTGAGCTACGTGAAGCCGCACTGGCCCTACATCGCGCCTGCGCCGTATCACGCGATGTACTCGTGGGACCAGTGCCTGCCGCCGGTCCGAAACCGCGACGAGCTGATCGATGCGCATCCGGTGGTCGCGGCGTATCGGCAGCACGAGGAGAGCCAGAGCTTCGCGACCGACGAATGCGTGCGCACGGTGCGGCCCGCCTACCAGGGACTGATCCACCAGCTCGACGACCATCTGGGGCGCCTGTTCGACTACATGGAGCGCGCGGGGTTGATGCGCAACACGCTGATCGTGCTGACGGCGGACCACGGCGAGTTCCTCGGCGATCACTGGCTGGGCGAAAAAGAGCTGTTCTACGACTGCGTGCAGCGCGTGCCGTTCATCGTCTACGACCCCAGCGCCGCCGCCGATGCGACCCGCGGCCGCGTCGATCCGCGGTTCGTCGAGTGCGTGGACCTGGTCCCGACCGTGCTCGAGTCGCTGGGAATACCGATCGCGTCGCACCGCATCGAGGGCCGCAGCCTGCTGCCGCTGGTGCGCGACGCCGCGCCCGACGGCGGCTGGCGCGACGCCGTGTTCTCCGAGCTCGATTACAGCTACCGGCTCGCGCGACTGCTGCGCGGCAAGACGCCGCAGCAGTCGCGCGCGTATTCGATCCGCACCGACCGCTGGCGCTACGTCTACTGGCTCGACGAGCCCGAGCAGCTGTACGACCTGCAGGCCGATCCGCAGGAGTTCGTCGACCTGGGGCGCGATGCGTCGCACGCGGCGGTGCGCGAGCAGATGCGCACGCGGCTGCTCGACTGGCTCGCGCGCCGCAAGCGGCGAACCACCGTCACCGACGAAGACATCGAGCGCCGAACGAACGCGCACAAGCGCGCCGGCGTGTTCTTCGGCCAATGGTAGGAGCCCCGTCCCATGCCTCGAATCCCTTATGTGCCGGCCGACATCGCAGAGCCGCGCGTCATCGTCGACGCAGTCCGGGCGCGCCGCGGCGGCACGCTGCTCGAGCTCGACCGAATGCTGCTTCGCAGCCCGCCGCTGGCGGCCGGATGGAACGCGATGCTCGGCGCGGTCCGCCGCGAGCTGTCGCTGGCGC
>DATLGW010000085.1:0-9137 GCA_035540315.1 Burkholderiaceae bacterium
CAAGGATGCGCTGTACGTGCGCTCGCACTACGACGGCGTCACCGTGACGGTCCCGGACGCACCGATGCCCGACGAGATCGCCGTGATCATCGTGGTCGCGAACCGAGGCCGCGTCCATGCCCGGGTCGGCGGGTTGCGCAAGGAGCAGATCCGCGGCGAAGACGGCCTGACCTGACGCTGCCGGCGGCCCGACGCAGCGCCCGACGCAGCGCGAACGGCCGCAGGCGCCGCCCTGGGTCAGTTCGCCTCGGTGATCACGGTCCACGCCCAGACCGCTTCGCGTGCGGCGCGGCGGGCTTCGAAGACCTTGTACGGGTCGGCCGGATACACGTAGGTGCGCACCAGGTGCTCGATCCAGTCGGCGGTCGCGTCGGCGCGGGCGGCCTCGTGCCGCAGAAACTCCAGTGCCGATTCCTCGACCTGGTAGTGCGCTGCGAGCGCGTCGGCGAGCCGGCCCCAGATCACCGGCAGATGGCGCTCGACGGCCCATGCGATCAGCGACGCCTCCACCGCGGTCGACCTGAGGCTGTGCTCCCGAATCACGTGCAGGTAGTCCGCAGCTTCGGCCGACGGATTCCGCAGCTCGGCATCGATCTCGGCATCGGTGCAGCCGACCGCCTTGGCCACCGCTCTCCAGCCGCGATCGGCGTTGGCCTCGGGCTTCTTCAGTGCGCTGTAGATGTCCTCGAACAGCCGCTTGCCGTCGTCGACCGACACCTGCGATACCTTGGCGGCGAACGCATAACGTCCCGGCCCGGAGACCGCGGGCAGCAGCGTCAGGATCAGCCGCTTCAACCGCGGCTTGGGCAACTTGGCCGCGAAGACGTCGCGCCAGATCGGATGCTCCGCGATCTTCATTTCGGGAAGCGCGGCGTCGGACGCGAGCAGCTCCTGCGGCGAGGCGCTGGCGACGATGTTCATGGTCATTTCTCCTTTTCGCGGTCGCCGAGCGACGAGTAGGTGCTCTTCTTGATGCTCCAGGTTTCGACCGTGCCGTCGGGCATCAGCGTCCAGTTGAGCACGTCCTTGTCGCCGACGTCGAAATGCGCGGCGACCTGCTCGGGCAGCACGACCGTCAGCGCGCCGTCCGCATTGCGGGTGACGAGCGTCGGGATCGACCAGCGGATTCCTTGCTTCGGCATTTGGCGTATTCCTCGTCCCTTGGCTAAACGGCGTCGATTTCCCGCACGATCGCCGCGATCGCCTCGGGGCGCTCTTCCGGCACGTAGTGATCCGCGCCGTCGACTTCGACCGCACGCAGATCCGGCCGCAAGCTGCAGGTCCTGCGCCAGGCGTCGCGGCTGACGAATTTGCTGATCGCACCCCGAACCAGGATCGTCGGTTGCCGGATCGCTGCGACCTCCTTTTCGATCGGTTCGCGCAGACCGGCTGCAGTGGCCGCCATTGCGGCGGCGTCGGTCAGCGGCTGCCAGCCCCGCTCGGTGCGCCGGTACCCATGCCGGGCGCGGCGGGAGATTGCCTGCGGCGGCAGCAGCGGATAGCGGTCGGCCAGATACGCTTCGATCGCGGGCACGTCGGCGAAGACCCGGTCGCCGCCCATGACCCGCGACTCGAGCTGGTCGAGCACTTCGGCTTCGATGAACGGCGTGAACTCGACCGCGACGACCGCGCGCACGCAGTCGGGGTGACGGTTCGCTGCGACGAATGCGTTGCGCGCCCCGAGCGAGTGACCGAGCAGGATCGCGGGCCCTTGATCCAGCTGCTCGACGAGCGCAGCGACGTCCGCGGCGAAATCGGTGCCGCCGTAGCCTGACGGCCGGCCGCTGCGTCCATGACCCCGCTGGTCGATGCTGATCACCGCGTAACGGTCGGCGAGCGCGCGGATCACCGGTTCGAACACGTAGGCATTCGCGGTGATGCCGTGCATGCAGACGACCAGCGGTCCGCGCCCGTCGCCGACACCGAAGATCGGCGTGGTCGCCGTCGGATAGGTCCGCTCGATCATCGCCGCCTGCGCAGCGCCGTGATGCTGCTGCGCGCGCTCACTCGAGCCCGTACTTCTTGCGGATCACGCGGTGCATGCCTTCGTGCATCTCGCGCCACGCCCACAGCGTCACGGCGCCCGCGCGCCGAGCTCGCATCACGTCCTCGCGGGTCGACACGTACGTTCCGATCAGGCTCTCGTTCGCTTCGGAATGCTCCAGGTCCGCGCGGACGTGCTCGAGGAAATACTCGATCGTCGCGTCGTCCAGCCCGTAGAACTTGCGCAGCGCCAGCGCCGTCGCGCCGTGCGCCTCCGGCAGCTGAGCCTCGTCGGCGTACCACGTCGTCAGGCCCTCCGGCGCGCCTTGGCGGGTGAAATACGTCAGCGTGCGCGGGAAACCGATCACTTCCGCCAGCGGATTCTCGGCGACCTCCTTGAGCTCCTCGTCGGTCGCGCCAAGCCGCTTCGCGAACTCGACCCACAGTCCGGGATGATCGCCCTCGCCCTTGGGCCTGAAGATCTCGTCGTAGACGTTCTCGAGCAGGTGCTCGACGTCGTCTCCGAGCAGGAAGCACGCGTGACTGAGCATCATCGCCGGGTTCGCGTGCGCCTGGAACGCCCAGCGCAGGATCGCGTAATCCTTGATGCTTTCCTTGGGCAGGCTGCCGCTCGTCAGCTCCTCGAGCAGCGGCGTTCTCAGGTACCGATGCTCCGTGCGCTGCAGGTCGGCCTGGATCGCGGCCTCGAACTCCTGCGCCGGCGTGATCTCCTGGGTCAGCTTCACCGCGCTCTTCGCCATCCGAGCCTCCGGGTGGATTCTTACGATGTGATAGGTTATCCTCACGCTATGAGAATCGCAAGCGCAGCGGTTCGCGCGATCGCCCGCAGGCAGGGACACGACTGATGGACGCATTGCAAGCAATCTCCAGCCGCCGCTCGCCGGCGCGCCTGACCGATCCGGGGCCGTCCCGGCAGACCCTCGATGCCGCGTATGCCGCGGCACTGAATGCGCCCGATCACGGCAAGCTCAGGCCGTGGAAGATCATCGAGATCGCGGGCGCGGCGCGGCAAGCGTTCGGCGAGCTGATGGCGGCCAGCGCGAAGCGGCGCGACCCGCAGTTGGCCGAGGCCGAGCTGACGCGAGAGGTGCAGAAGGCATTTCGCGCGCCGCTGATCATCGTGGTCGCGACGGCCGCCAAGCTCGGGCACAAGATTCCGGTGATCGAGCAGGTGATGAGCGCGGCCTGCCTGACGCAGAACCTGATCCTGGCGCTGCACGCGAGCGGGTTCGGCTCGTTCTGGCGCACGGGCGCCGTTGCGTACGACAGCGAGGTCAAGCGCGAACTGGGCCTGGAGCCGACCGACGAGATCGTCGGCTTCATCTATGTCGGAACCGTTGCGGCGGCTGCGCCCGAGCCGCGCCGCGCCGAGATCGCCGATCACGTGAAGGTCTGGCGGCAGCCGGCGGCCTGAGCCGAGGCGCGAACACGGCGACTCGCATGAAATCGGCGGGCCTGGCCGCGATTCGCCCGACCGGCGCGGGTGCTGCAGCGCGCACGCCCACCAGCGGCGCGGAAAGCTCGCGCAAGGTGCTTCGGCTGCTGCTGTCGTTCAGCGTCGACAGGCCGATCGCGCCGGTGGAGCAGCTGGCCGAGGAAATCGGCGTTCCGCTGAGCACCGCCTACCGGTACGTGACGCTGCTTCGCGAGGTCGGGCTGCTCGAGAACGCTGCCGGCGGCGTTCGGATCTCGCCGCTTGCGATCGGATTGGCCCGAGCGGCAGTGGCGGCGAACAGCATCGTCGAGATCGCGCGGCCGGTGCTGGAACGGATGCGCGACCACAGCGGCGAGAGCGCATTGCTGGTTCGCCGTTTCGGCGACACGGCGGTGTGCATCGATCACGCGCCGTCGTCCCAGGCGGTGCGGTTGTCGTTCCAGCCTGGGCAGCCGCTGGCGCTGCACAGCGGCGCGTCGGCGAAGCTGCTGCTCGCGTCGCTGCGAGACGCCGACCGCGACGACTATCTGCGGCGGCTGCCGGCGCTGCTGCCCGATCCGGATCGGCGGCGGGCTCTGCTCGCCGAGCTGCCGGTGATCGGGCGTCGGGGTTGGGCCGTCAGCGAAGGCGAAGTCGATGCGGGAATCTGGGCGGCTGCCGCGCCGGTCAGCAACGGACGCGACGTGGTCGCCGCCGTGTCGATCGCCGCGCTGGCGTACCGGACTCCGAAGTCGTCCAGACCGAATCTGATCGAGCTCGTTCGCGCCGGGGCGGCGGAGATTTCGTCGCGGCTGAGCCCGTTGTACGAGTGAGCCCGTTGCTGCGGTGGATCCAAAAACGACCAGGAGGTGACACATGAGGACAGTTGCGGTTGGTTTCTTCTGCGCTGCGATCGGCACGCTGTGCCTGGCGCCCAGTGCGGCCGCGCAGACGTACCCGTCGAAGCCGGTCACGCTGGTGGCCACGGTGCCGCCCGGCGGCTCGATCGACGTGATGGCGCGATGGATCGGACAGGAGCTCGGCAAATCGCTCGGTCAGCCGGTCGTCGTCGAGAACCGGCCGGGCGCCGGCGGCAACATCGCGGCCGATCATGTCGCGCGGTCTGCCCCTGACGGCTACACGCTGATGATCACGAGCTCGAGCACGCTGACGATCAATCCCCACGTGTACCGCTCGCTGCCGTTCAATCCGGAGAAGAGCTTCGTGCCGATCGTGATTCCGGCGCGCCTGAACATGGTCCTCGTCGTCCACCCGAAGCACGACGTGACGAGCGTGCACGATCTGGCTGGCCGGATGAAGGCCGACAAGGGCAAGTTCAACTTCGCGTCGTCCGGCGTGGGGACGCTGCCGCATCTGGCCAGCGAGCTGCTGACGATGCGGGTCGGCGCGCAGGCGAACCACGTGCCGTACAAGGGGCTGGGCCCGGCGATGAACGACCTGCTCGCCGGGCAGGTCGATTTCATGTTCGACTCCGCCAGCTCGGTGCCGCACATCAAGGCCGGCAAGCTGCGCGCGCTGGCGGTCGTGGGACCGAACCGGCTCGCGGCGATTCCCGACGTGCCGACGTTCCGCGAGATCGGTATCGACGGGATGGAGACGGCCGCCGGCTGGTACGGGATCTTCGCGCCGAACGGCACGCCGCGGCCGATCGTCGACCGGCTCAGCGCGGAGATCCGTAAGATCCTCGACATGCCGGCGACGAAGGAGCGCTTCATCGCCATCGGGCTCGAGCCCGCCACGTCGACGCCGGAAGAACTCGGCGCCGCGCTGTCGAACGATCTGAAGCAGCTCGGTCAGCTGGTCCGGCAGTTGAACCTGCAGTTGCAGTGAACCGCTGAACGCGCCGGGGCTCCCGCCCCGGCCGCTTCGCTCGCGCCTGGACCCGCCGATCCGTTAACATCGGCGGTTCACCTTTCGCTGCGAGAACCATGGCGCCGCCCGCGCTGAAGAACGACACGCTGCTGCGCGCGCTGCGGCGCGAGCCGACCCCGTACACGCCGGTGTGGCTGATGCGGCAGGCCGGCCGCTACCTGCCCGAATACAACGAAACCCGCCGTCGTGCCGGCAGCTTCCTGGCGCTGTGCAAGAACCCCGAGCTCGCGTGCGAGGTCACGCTGCAGCCGCTCGAGCGGTTCCCGCTCGATGCGGCGATCCTGTTCTCGGACATCCTGACGATCCCGGACGCGATGGGGTTGGGGCTGCACTTCGTCGACGGCGAGGGGCCGCGCCTTCGCAATCCGGTCCGCGACGAGTCCGATGTCCGGCGGCTGCCGGTTCCGGATCCGACCGCCGAGCTGCGTTACGTGCTCGATGCAGTCGCGACGATCCGCAATGCGCTGAACGGCCGCGTGCCGCTGATCGGCTTTTCCGGCAGTCCGTGGACGCTCGCCTGCTACATGGTCGAAGGCGGCGGCAGCGACGATTTCAGGCAGGTGCGGACGATGCTGTACCGCCGGCCCGATCTGATGCACGCGATGCTGCAGAAAAACGCCGATGCCGCGACCGCTTACCTGAATGCGCAGATCGACGCCGGCGCGCAGGCCGTGATGGTGTTCGACACCTGGGGCGGCCTGCTCGCCGACGGCCATTACCAGACGTTTTCGCTTGCGTACATCGAGCGGATCGTGTCGGGCCTGCGGCGGCGGGTTCCGACGATCGTGTTCACGAAAGGCGGTGCGCCGTGGCTCGAGGCGATCGCCGACTGTGGCTGCGATGCGGTCGGGGTCGACTGGACCGTCGGGCTGGCGCAGGCGCGACAACGGATCGGCGAGCGCTGCGCGATCCAGGGCAACCTGGATCCGATGGCGCTGATGGGTTCGCCGGCGCAGGTTCGACAGGAGGCCGTGCGGGTGCTGGACTCGTTCGGCGCGCCCAGCCCCGGCCGGGGGCACGTGTTCAATCTGGGGCACGGAATCTCGCAGCACACCGACCCCGATCACGTCGCCGCGCTGGTCGACGTCGTGCATCGGCACAGCCGAACGTTGCGCGCGGACCGATAGTCACGGCCGACTCCAGCGGCTCGCGGGCGTCACTTATGCACAAAAACCACGCTCGTCGACGACGAACGGCGGTCCTGCCCGCAAGTGTCGGATCGGAAACGCAAATGACTGATTCTTAAGGTGTTTTATTTGTGCATTCGACGCGCACTGCCGCCCGAAGCGCGCAGCGGCGCGGCTTGGGCGCGTTTCATCCCCGTTTTCCCACAGATTTATCCACAGGTTCTGTGAACGATTTGGAAAAGCATTTCCTATTCCGCAGCTTGCGCCTGCTTCCGAGGAATTACTTTAAGTTCGAACGGTGATTGCCGGCGTGGGATACGCGCGAGTCGCAGTCGATTTGCCGACGCCGGAGCTGTTCGATTACCGGTTCGACCCGGCAGCGGCGCCCGTTGCGGCCGGCCACTGGGTGGTCGTGCCGTGGGCGCGATCGCGCAAGGTGGGGCTGGTGGTTGCGACGGCCGCGACGACCGAGCTGCCGGCCCAGCGGGTGCGCGACATCGAGCGGCTGCTGCCGGGCATGCCGCAGATGTCGGCCGAATGGCTCGAGCTGATCGAGTTCGCCGATGCCGCAGTGGTAATAACGGGCGGCGAACTCGCGTTGCCGTCGGTGCCGAAGCTGCTGCGGGTCGCGCCGACGCCGTCGAGCCGCGGCGTCGCGACCGAGCGCGCGCGCAAGCGCTTCGATTCGCGGCTCGCCGCGGCGCCGCCTGCGCCGCCTGCCGCAATGCCGCCGGTGCTGACCGCGGAGCAGCAGGCCGCGGTCGATTCGCTGCAGTCGATTCGCGGCCATGCCGTGGCGGTATTGCACGGCGTGACCGGCAGCGGCAAGACCGAGGTCTACTTTCGCTGGCTGCAGGCGTTGCTCGATGCCGATGATGCCGCCGGCGGCAACGCGCAGGCGCTGTTGCTGGTCCCCGAGATCGCGCTGACGCCGCAGCTGGCGCGCCGCGTCGCGCAGCGCTTCCCGCGTCATCCGATCGCGGTGCTGCACAGCGACATGCCCGACGCCGACCGGGCAGCGAACTGGCTCGCCGCAGCCGAGGCACGCGCCCGGATCGTCGTCGGAACGCGGCTGGCCGTGCTGGCTCCGATGCTGCGGCTCGCCGCGATCGTCATCGACGAGGAGCACGACGCGTCGTTCAAGCAGCAGGAAGGGCCGCGTTACTCGGCGCGCGATCTGGCGATCGCGCTGGCGGCAAGCCGCGGAGTCCCGATCGTGCTCGGGTCGGCGACGCCGTCGCTCGAGACCTGGCACGCGGTCGGGCGCGGGCGCTACCGGATGCTGCCGCTGCGCAGCCGTGCCAGCGGCGCCGAGCCGCCGCGGGTGCGGGTGCTGCCGCTGCGCACGCTGCCCACTCGGCACGGGCTGACCGAGCCGGCGATCGAAGCGATCGGCGAGACGATCGCCGCGGGCGAGCAGGCTCTGGTGTTCCTGAACCGGCGCGGCTTCGCGCCGGTGCTCGTCTGCGAAGCCTGCGGCTGGCTGTCCGGCTGCGAGCAGTGCGATGCGTACCGGGTGCTGCACCGCGCGGCGTCCGGACGCTACCGACTGATCTGCCATCACTGCGCGGCCGACCAGCCGGTGCCGCGCAACTGCCCGACCTGCGGCAACGTCGATCTGGTGCCGATGGGGCGCGGCACGCAACGGCTGGAGGACGGGCTGATCGAATTGTTTCCGCAGGCGCGGATCGGCCGGCTCGACCGCGACGTCGCGCGCCGCCGCGGCGCGACCGAGCGGCTGCTCGATGCGGTGAACGCCGGCACGGTCGACCTGCTGGTCGGCACTCAGATGCTGGCCAAGGGGCATGATTTCGAGCGGCTGACGCGGGTCATCGTCGTCGATGCGGACTCGGGGCTGTTCGCCGCCGACTTCCGCGCGCCCGAGCGGCTGTTCGCGACGCTGATGCAGGTCGCCGGACGCGCCGGACGGCACCGTCCGGACAGCGAAGTGCTGATCCAGACCCGCTACCCGGACCATCTGGTGTTCGATGCGCTGGCCCGCCACGACTTCGACTTCTTTGCGCAGGCGCAACTGCGCGAGCGGCGGCAAGCGGGGCTGCCGCCGTTCGTGTTCCAGGCGCTGCTGACCGCGCACGCGAAGACGTCCGACGCGGCGCTCGCGTTGCTTCGCGAAGCGAAGGGGCTGCTGCTGGCGCTGGACGAGGCCGCGCCGCTGACGGTCTGCGATCCGGTGCCGATGCCGCTGGCCCAGTTGCGCGGCGAGTCGCGGCTGCAGATGCTCGTGGAATCGCCGTCGCGCAAGGCGCTGCACGTCGCGCTCGCACCCTGGATCGAGCGGCTGCGCGCGCTGCGCAGTGGCGTGCGCTGGCAGCTGATCGTTGATCCGCTGGAAATCTGATGCAGCAACGACAGAGCAGGATCGAGTAGTGGGCGCTGACTCCTTGAACCCGGCACAGCGCGACGCCGTCCGCTATCTGGACGGGCCGTGCCTGGTGATCGCCGGCGCCGGCAGCGGCAAGACCCGGGTGATCACCGCGAAGATCGGCCACTTGATCGCGGCCGGCATCGACCCGCAGTGCATCGCGGCGATCACGTTCACGAACAAGGCCGCGCAGCAGATGGGCGAGCGGCTCGGGCAGATGCTGCGGATCGATGCGCCGCGCCGGCCGACCGTCTGCACGTTCCACGCGCTGGGCCTGCAGATGCTGCGGCAGGACGGCCGCTCAGTCGGTCTGAAG